>NZ_JBXUGI010000010.1:0-169857 GCF_057180465.1 Chryseobacterium sp. HNCC26DJ238 | reverse complement strand
TACCCTAACTTCTCTTTGTTTATTCCTTAAATTTATTGATTTGCAAACATAGGATGACAAACTGTGTGCTGAGAGTTGAGGGTGTTTACTATTTAAATTGATTCTGTTATTTTCAAACGCAAAGTTTATTTAAGTGACACATCATTAAAGGAGCAAAGAAATGGAATCAATAAAATTGATTCTTATAAAGCAAGCTTCATCAGCGGCTACGCCGCCATTCTTCGCTCCTTAAAATTTAGCAGGTTACATCATAAAACTTTGCGTTAAGAAAATTTAATTGTACAATTTCATGATAAACCCCACTTTGAGCAGATAAACACAAAACCTCGCAAATTGCAAGTTTGTAATCTTCCCGCTGCGCAGAGTCTCCCGACTTTGATCAGATAAAGATAACCTTGCAAATTGCGAGGTGTAATATCCCCTAAAAACCGGAAAATTTAAATACAATTTTCAAATTTGAAGTCATTCTGGAAAAAATCAATTTCTGGGATTCCTCATCATCATAATATGATATCTAATATTTAAGAAATACCGAAAAATAAATCAGTTATCAAACGATGAAACACTCCAGTCCTACAAAACCAATGGTAATTTAACGATAAATACACTGCCTTGAGAAGGCTCGGATTCAACTTCCAGAGAGCCCTGATGAATATCAATAATTCTTTTTACAATCGATAAGCCTATTCCGTTTCCTTTACTGAATTTTTTATTGTTCCCCCGAAAAAACAGTTCGAATATCTTTGATTGATCTTCCCGTGAAATCCCTACTCCATAATCTATAAATCTGATTTCCAGATTTTTATTCTGCACCTCTATTTCTACGCGGCAGCTCCGTTCTTCAGAATATTTGCAGGCGTTTTCCATCAGGTTGAGAAAAGCAATCTGCAGCAGGTAGGAATTTCCGTGAAAATCATAATTACTCTCATCTTTGTCTGCTGCATTATCCATGTAGTGAATCCCTATTTTATATGCCGGATTCTGCTGTATCAGTGATACTTTTGCATCTGCCAATACCTCATCTAGACGAAGATCTGCCAGGCTGATCTGGGATACATCATAGCTTGCCCTTGCAAAATCCAGCAGTGCAGATGACAGCTGTGACGCATGATTGGCATCCTGCAGTGCATTATCAATGGACAGTTTATAATCATCCACCGTTACATTAAGGTCCTTTGCCAGCTCAAGTTCGGCAATTAATGTAGAAAGAGGAGTCCTGAATTCATGAGATATGGTAGTCACGAACTGCCTGTGGTTGCTGAATGATTTTTCCAGGCGGTTAAAGGTCGAATTAAAAGTCTCCGTCAGTTCGTAAATTTCATCCTTTGCTTTGGGTATAACAAGTCTTTTATGCAGGTTATGTTCAGAAATATCCCGGATCTGCAGAATGATATCCTTGAGAGGTTTCAGGGTATAATAGGAAAAAAGAAAGCCAATTATAAAGATAATTACAATAGAAATAATATAAATGACAATAATGTCTTTTTTAAATTCAGCAATGTGAGCTCTGCCTGTTATATCTACCGCACTTCCGATAATATAGTAATCGATATCATCAAATTCATATTTGATCGCCATATACTGCCTTTCTCTTCTCAGCCAGGTAATCCTGCTTTTACCGCTTTTAATCAGCTGATCGAGGTATCTCTGATTTTTGGAGGATGGAGGAATATCAGTAAAAAGAAGTTCTTTTTTATCATTATAAACACTGATATCAGCTTCGTTAAGTATCTTTTTATTGCGTAAATGGAGTTCTTTTATTTTTGTACTGTCGATCTTTGCATCAAATATAAACTCTGATCTCCAGGTAATTTTGTAGCCTAGTCGGTCATTGAATTCGTCTTCCCTGTTTTTCTCAGATACATAATACAGTACATAAGCAAAAATAAAGAGGATGCCTGCCGTAAGGACAGCATAGCTGAGTGCAGTTCGGGTGGCAATTTTCATGATCGTTTTGTAAAGATAAATCCTGTTCCGGGTTTCGTATGAATCAGTTTTTCATTAAAATTTCTATCAATTTTTTTTCTGAGATACGCAATATAGACGTCAATATAGTTGGTTCCGGTATCAAAATGGTTTCCCCACACATCTTCTGCGATCTCTTCTCTGCTTAAAATTCTTTCTGCATTGCTAACCAGAAAAACAAGAAGCTTAAATTCCTTTGGAGTGAGATTTATTTCCTGACCATTCCTGAATACCCGGTTAGTGTGTTTATTAATACTCAGATCATCATATTCTAACAGGTTGGATTCTTCTTTTTTTGAGGATGAAATTGATTTTCTCATGATGACGGCTTTTATCCTAGCATACAGTTCCCTGATCTCAAAAGGCTTAACCATATAGTCATCTGCACCGGCATCAAAACCTTCAATCTTCTCATCAATAGTTCCCAAAGCGGTCAGCATGATAATCGGAAGGTCAGGATTTTTCTGCTTTACCAGTCGGCTAAAGTCAATGCCATTCATCTGAGGGAGCATAATATCTGTGATAATCAGGTCAAAATTTATTCGGTCAGCCATTACCAGCCCATCCTCGGCATCTTCCGAGATATAGATCTGGTATCCCTGACTTTCCAATCCCCTTTTTAACAAACCGGAGACGCGCTGATTATCTTCTATGATCAATATTTTCATACAGACTGAATATTTAAATATGAAGTAAAATTAACTGTATTGGAGACCATTGAAAAATAATTTTCACTCGTTCTCAAAGCCTTTACAAAGGTATTGCATATTTTTATTTCTAAGTTACCGATTTATTCTTTTAATGAATTTCTATAGATTTTCTAATAGTTTTCTAACGATGTTCCCGACTTTTCAAAACTAATTTTGTCCTGTTGAAATCAACATACAGAATTAGGAAAAGAACAATATTATGAACAAAAAATCTTTTAAGGCAGTACTCGTTTTAGTGTCAATGTTAGGATTGCAATCGAACGTGAAGGCTCAGAAAAAGAATGACTTTAATAATCCGGGGCTTACCCATTATCTTAATGATGACCATACCCGTTCCATTTCTTTCAGCGGATATGCTGAATTATGGGCAAGATATGCTCAGTTAAACCCCGGAAGTCTGATCAATAATGAAGCAAAATCAGATGTTTCGGATTTATCACTTCGCAGGGTACGTGTGAAAATGACTTATAAGCCGACTGAAAAACTACTGTTTGTTTTGCAGGGCGGAACAACGAATGTCAATGTGAATGCAAAAGGCAGTAATTATTTTGATCTGCTTGATGCGTATGCAGAATATGCATTCAATGATAAGATTGCTTTCGGAGCAGGACGTTCCACATGGAGAGGCTTATCAAGATTTACCACAGGGCCGTTAAACACCCTTCTTTATGATTTACCGGCTTATGCAACCTCCAATGCCGGTGCAACAGATTATACCGTCAGAGAATTAGGGGCTTATATTAAAGGACAGTTAGGCAAATTTGACTATCGCCTGGTTGTCGCTGACCCCTATACCATGTCTACTTCTGATCCTAAATTCAATGTAGCTTCTTTCAGCAAAAATTCTCCAAATAAAGATTTTTCAGGATACTTCAGATACGCGTTTCTGGATAAAGAAAACATTTCTACACCCTTTAATTCAGGAACGTATGCAGGAAAAAAGAATGTCCTTAGTGTGGGAGCCGGTTTCGATTATATCCACAATATCATGTGGCATCAGGACATCAACAAAAATACCGTCAATGATGATATGAAAAGTTTTGCCGTGGATTTATTTTATGATGCTCCCCTTAATAAGGAGAAAGGCACATCGGTAAGTGCTTACGGTATGGCAATGCATAATGATTACGGGCCCAACTATGTACGGTATGTCGGTACCAATAATCCCGCTACTTCTGTGGATGCTGCACAGGCAAGTTTAAACGGAGCGGGAAATGCAATGCCGGTTATCGGAACGGGGAATACCTACTATATTCAGTTGGGAGGCACACTTCCCTACCTGAATAAAGAAAAGAAAAACCTGCAGCTTCAGCCTGCTGTCGGCATGCAGCTGTCTGATCTGAAAGGTCTACACGACAATGCGGTCATTTATGATGCAGGAATTTCCCTGCTTATGAACGGGATGTCTTCCAGGCTGACCTTCGATGCACAGAACAGGCCTGTTTTTACAGGAGATCCCAGTAATAATGCCGTTGTTTCTGACCGGCAGTGGCAGTTTGTTTTAAAATACAGAATTGACTTTAATTAAATCTCTATACAATGGAAAGAAGAAAATTTTTATTCCGGACAGTGCAGGCTTCAGCTTTGCTGCTGGTTTCGGGAAATATGTTTGCATCAGTTCTACCCCTGTTTAATCCAAAAAAAAATAAAAAAGTGTACGCTCACAATTTACTCTTCTGGCTCAGAAAAGATCTTTCAGCAGACGAAGTCAACGACTTTACAAATTTCTTTGAAGGTCTTAAAAAACTTCCGTATCAAAAAAATCTCCGCTATGGAAAACCTGCAGGCTCAAGTCCGAGAAGTGTTTTGGACAGCACCTACAGCTTTAACTGCACAATGGAATTCGACAGCCTCAAAGAACTGGAAGCATACGGAAAACTTCCTGAGCATCTGGCTCTTGTAAAAAAATACAAACCGTCATTCGAAAAAATGCTGGTATACGATACTGTTTACAATTAAAAAATTATATTTAAAATGAAAAATTTCATTAAAGGTGTGTGCCTGATCATGGCATTAGGTTCATTGGGAATGAATGCACAGGAAACGGAAAACAAAAACCTCAGCATTAAGATCAATAAGGAAGAATCAAAGGAATATATTCCTGCAGTAAGACTCCTGAATAATCCTGATGGTTCCTGTACTTTTGAAAAAGGCAGAATCCCTACCCTGAAACATCTGAACACCACCACATTCTGGATGAGTAACAAGACTGAAGAATGGGAAAAGAATGCACATCCGGCTCCGAGAAGACAATATGTGATCACGCTGAAAGGAAACATCAGATTCAAAGTGACCGATGGTTCTACTTTTATCATTAAGCCGGGAACCATACTTTTGGCAGAAGACCTTAAAGGGAAAGGACACAGCTGGAATATGGTAAGAAGTAAAGCCTGGGAAAGACTGTATATTCCCATCGCTGAAAATGCAGACGATTATTTTGTTTCCGATAAAGATCGGGATTAATGAATTAACATCAAGAGATCAGAGGTGACGAAGGTCAACAGTGAATTCACATCTCATCAATAATTAAAAGAAAGAGATTTGCCGGTCTGGTAAATCTCTTTTCTTTTATATATACTTCTATAAGGAATCGCAATCCCTGTTTGGGATAAAATCTTTTCTTCGAAAAGCCTAAGAAAATATAATGATCCCTGTACAAATTTTTTAACTAGACAGACTTTAGCTGTTCATCATAATACAGGATCGCATCATCAATCACAGAGGTTATTTTTGGAAAATTCTGATATCTTTCTCCAAAAACTTCAAGACCTGTAAATTCGGTCGAGACATTGCTAGAAAAAGTACTTGTTCCGTTAATGGTTCTCAGGACCTGCATAACCTGAATCAGGGTGTTGATTTTACGGTCAACCGGCAACTGCGGAGTCAGATGATGTCTTAAATCCTTAAGCTCATCCAGCTGTTCTTTTGTTACCTTCTTTTTTTTCTTTTTCATGCATTAAAAGTACAGCTTTTTAAAAAGCAATCGTGTTTTTTAATGTTAACAAATTGGTTTTGCAAATCCGTTTCGATAGTAATATAACCTCAGTTCGGGAAGGCTCTATAAAACGCAAAGCTAAACAACGATATTAATCACGTGATTTTTCAAATATTTAGGATAGACAAAGGCGTGAAATTTATCAAGGTAATACAAAATCCTTGTATAGCTTTGATAAACGAAGTGGCATTGTTTAACTTGAAAGCGTTTCAAAAGTAGAATTTCTTTGTTTTTCTTTGCGATAAAATAACATTATTTTGAAAATCAATTATTTAAAAAATTTTTTATTCCGAACTCAGGTTAATATAATAATCCAACAGTTTATTGGAAATATTAAGTGTCTGACAATCAATTTTATTATTTATCTGGAATCCATGTATTTTTTAAGATCTGATATCGTCTTTATCGACAGCTCATCAGCCTGTTTTCTTCGCATCATCAAAGCGTAAGAATTATTAAAACCGAGGGGTTTCAGCCATTGAATACCATATTGTTTTAAAAACTGAGCATTCACATAACTGTACGTTTTTTCAGGACTTTTAGAAACCGTTTTGATCGTATCTTCAGAAGGTTGCAGCAATACCAGAAGACCCGTTCCTGTATATTCAGGATAAAAATCGATGGCATCGTTCATGAGTGCATCAAAACAAATTTTTGTTCCTCCCAATCCCGTTTTGGTTTCCACTTTATAATCGGTATAGCCTTCGATGAGCATTTTATAGATTTCTGTAAGGATATACTGCTCTCCGAATATTTTGGATCCGATGCGTACTGTTCCTGAATTTCCATTTCGTGGATTTCTGTATAATTTGTTTTTTACTAAAAAATCCTTTGCTATTTTCTCCGGAGTACGGTTAAGATAATCCGATTGATAATTCAGATCAGTCATCAGGGAATCGGTGAATTTTCTGGCTATTAAATTCAGAGTCTCTTCTAATTCCGGGAACTTCATGAGCGTCTCTGATTTTACAATGGGTGCAGCAAAGTATGGGGGAAATATTTTTTTATCATCGTTGAGAACATACAGATCAAATGCTTTGATCCTGCCATCTGTAGAATATCCGCTGATGAGATCAAGATCACCTTCATAAGCTGCTTTATACATTACTGCATCATTGACGACTTTAGGTTTTATATTCAGTTGATAAACAGATCGCAATCCGAGATCACCGTCCTGTCTTCCCATAAATTCGGGTGTGAAACCCGCCTTTAGATTATTGTGTGAAATGGAAGAAAAAAAATAGGCAAATGCAACAAAAAACAAAATAACAGGAACGATATATTTTATTTTTTTATAGATCTGATATCCGTTTTTCTGAAAGACTGCAATCGTCTGATCCAGGAGAATAGCCAATAAAGCTGCTGGTATGGCACCTGCCAGGATCATATTGGTATTGTTGAGAGAAATCCCGCCAAAAATAAATTCTCCCAATCCTCCTGCTGCTACAAAAGAGGCTAATGTAGCCACTCCTACATTGATCACTGCTGCAGTTCTTACACCTGCAATAATCACAGGCATTGATAACGGAAGCTTAACTTTAAAAAGAAGCTGATTCTTATTCATTCCCATCGCTTCTGCAGCTTCTACGGTTGCCGGATTAACGCCGGTTATTCCAGTATAGGTATTCCGGATGATCGGTAAAAGGGC
The DNA here is from genome assembly GCF_057180465.1 of Chryseobacterium sp. HNCC26DJ238. Lineage (NCBI taxonomy): Bacteria > Pseudomonadati > Bacteroidota > Flavobacteriia > Flavobacteriales > Weeksellaceae > Chryseobacterium > Chryseobacterium sp. HNCC26DJ238. The sequence continues at coordinate 162,539 of NZ_JBXUGI010000010.1, read as the reverse complement.
ATAGATCAATAATGCAACGATTGCCGGTGTAGCACCAATCCCAAATGCAGGAATCATAAAACCGAGAAGTGCAATACTGGGAATTGTCTGTAAAATCCCGGCAACGCCTAAAACAGGAGCTGAAAGTCTTTTCTTCCTTGCAATCAGAATTCCCAAAGGAACTCCTATGGCAATAGCGAGAAAAAGGGAAAGAAAGGTCAGTCCGAGATGCTGTACAACCTGGGTCAATAATTTTTCATGCTGTTCGATGACAAACTGCCAGAGATTTTGTTTAGTCATTCAATCTGTAGTTTTCGGTATTCATTAAAGTCCCTGATAAGATCTTCGTAGAGCAAAGCATGCTCCCGCTGTAAGCTTAATTTTTGTAAAGCATCCCAAACTGTTGCGGTGTCGCTAAAATTAAAAGCATTCAATTTATGTTCAATATGAAACGTTGAAGCAACCTTTTTTAAAGGAGCAATCTTGTATTCAAGTAATAACCGGTTTTCTGCAAAAAAATCTCTTACAAATTCATTAATCGGATGATAAAGTATTTCATCAGGAGTTCCGTTCTGAATGATTTTCCCCTGATGCATCAGGCAGATCCGGTTTCCGAGCTCAAATGCCTCCTGTACATCGTGGGTAACGAGGATAATCGTTTTATTTTTAATTTCTTCAATTGATTTGAATTCTTTGTGGATATCAGCTTTGGTAATATTATCAAGCGCTCCGAAGGGCTCATCCATCAGTAAAATGGGTGAATTCGCAATCAATGCCCTTGCAATCCCTACTCTCTGCTGCTGTCCCCCGCTTAATTCATGCGGAAAACGGGAAAGAAGTTCCTGTGATAGATGAAGCTTGTGAAGAAGTTCTTCAGTTCTCTGTCTGATCATTTTTTCATCCCATTTCAATAATTCAGGAACTACTGCAATGTTCTGTCTGACGGTATAATGAGGAAAGAGCCCTGACTGCTGCATAACAAAACCGATTCCCATCCTCAGCTTTTCAACTTTCTGTTCACGAATATTTTTACCATCGATCAAAATCTTTCCGCTGTCGGCTTTTATAAGACGGTTGATCATTTTCAATGTGGTTGTTTTTCCACAACCGCTGGTTCCCAGAAGCACCAGAATTTCCTGATCATGTGCCTGAAAAGAAATATCGTCCACAGCAGGTTTTCCATTGAAATATTTTGAAACGGATTCTACTGTAATCATAAAATTTACTGTGCAAGTCTGATTCCGGTAAACTGCCATTTCAAAGCAGTCTGGAAAAAATTACGGTAGGTCTTTCTGCTGTGCCCTGAAGGCGTTGCTTCTGAGGCTCCGCGCAGAACCATTTGGTTAACCATGAATTTTCCGTTGTATTCTCCTACAGCACCTGCTTCTTTTTTAAATCCGGGATAAGGAAGATAGGCCGAATTGGTCCATTCCCAACGGTTTCCCCAGTTAAAATGATCAGATGCAATTTCCCATTCTTCTTCTGTAGGGAGACGCATCCCTTTCCATGAGGCAAAAGCGGCAGCTTCATAGAAGCTGATATGGCAAACCTCATCCTCAGGATCAAGTTCATGCAGACCATTTAAAGAATAATTCATCCAGTTTCCTTCAATTTCATGCCAGTATAAAGGAGATTTTGCACTGTTCTGCTTTACCCAGTCCCATCCTTCAGCGTGCCAGTAACGGAAATCTTCGTATCCGCCGGCTTTCATAAATTCCAGATATTCCCTATTGGTAACCAAACGGCCTGCAATAGAAAAATCATTTATAAATACTTTATGCCTGCCATGCTCATTGTCGAAACTGAATCCCTCACCTTTGAAACCGATTTCATAAATACCTTCTGAAAATGGAATCATTTCAAAATGGTGAGATGATGATTTTTTCTGGATATACTCCTCATTCAGGTAAGCAGGAAAAAGTGGATTATGACCTAAAATATATTTAATATCTGTTAACAGTAACTCCTGATGTTGCTGTTCATGATTGAGCCCCAATTCTACAAGTGATTCTGTTTCTTGAGTCATCAGTGTGCTTTCAAGAAACAATCTTATATGCTCATCTACATAATCACGGTACTTATAGACATCGGCAACGGAAGGACGGCTGAGATTCCCTCTGTCTGTCCGGATGACGCGCGTACCGATTGTTTCGTAATAGCTGTTAAAAACAAAATTATACTGAACGTCAAAAATTTTATAGTCCGGAAAAAAAGGAATTAGAATAAATGTTTCAAAAAACCATGTTGTATGTCCCAAATGCCACTTTGGCGGACTTACATCAATGATCGGCTGCACGACATAATCTTCGATCTGCAGAGGTCTGCAGATTTCCACAGAATGAGAACGGATCTCAGAAAATCTCTTTTCCCATCCTGTGACCACCCCTGATTCACCTTTTGTTACCCAATTTGTTTTCATTTTAGTTGTTATTAGTTATTTAACCTTCCAGACAGAATCTACAAACCATCTTTTAGAATCCATTATTTCATGATGAATATCAAAACCTGTATCCTCGGCAAGCTCAATAATATCATCGTGAGAAAATTTCTGAGAGATTTCCATATCAATGAATTCATGTTCATTAAAATGGATAATATCACTTCCGATATGTACATCCTGTTCTGCGAGGCTTACAAGAAAACTCCTGCACGCTCCGGACACGGGATCATAGGTTTGATAATGTTCAAATTCCATAACATCAAAATCCGCTTCCAATTCCCGGTTGATCCTGAGAAGAAGATTTAAGTTAAATGAAGCGGTAATACCTGCAGCATCATTATATGCATTCAATATGGTAGCCGGGTTTTTTTTAAGATCAAATCCTATAAGGATGATATCATCTTTACTAAGTTTACGGGACAGTTCTTTACAGAAATGACGGGACTCAGCAGGATCCATATTTCCTATGTTTCCACCTAAAAAAAGAACTACTTTTCTTCTTTTTGAAATTGAAGTTGCTTTGTCAAGCATATCGAAATAGTCTCCTTCTAGAGATACAATATCCAGATCAGTTATCTCATTACTCAGTCTCTCATTGAGTACCGAGAGAATATTTCCTGAAATATCAATAGGCATATAGGTAAACTCTACATTTTTGTCAACAAGATATTTTAAAAGATAGGATGATTTCATCGCATCACCTGCACCTAACTCTATCAGATCAAAAGGTGTTTCATCAGAATGAATATTTTCCGCAAGTTCCTTTGTTTGGTTTTTAAAAATATCCAGTTCACAGTTGGTTAGATAATATTCAGGCATATTCATAATCTGCTGAAACAGTTTATCGCCTGTTTTATCATAAAAATATTTTGATAACAGTTTTTTCGGCCTGCTTTTCAAACCTTCTACTATATCTGACTGAAAAATGTCCAAAACATCATTTTCAACCCTTACTTCGTGATCTAAATTTGAATTCATATTTGTTATTTTTAAAACTTCATAAGTTACTACAACTACCTTGCCGTCAGCATTGCCGTCTTATGGAAATCTGATTTTCTGTCAATCCATTAAATCTAAATTACGTATTTATTTTAAACCATACTTTATCTATTTAAAACTTTAAGCAGAATGGAAGGATCCTTTACATTCGCTTATTCACTGATAATCAAATACTTTAATACAAACGGGTCTACAGATTTGCAGTTTAAAAAATCAGCATTCAGAACTGTTAAAGATGAATTAATGATTTATAAAACTGTACGATTGAAAATATTAATGACCCTTATTGTAAAATGAAATACCTATTATTAAATAAAAGTAAAATATATTACTAATTTTGAATAGATAAAATTTAAAAATGGAAAAAGAAAATAGAATTACAGAGGATAAGATATTTGAATTATATGGTGATTACATTCTCAATCATGGAGAAAGGCCTAAGAACATTTACCGGTTTGCCAAAGATAATGAGTTTGAGGAGAAAGATTTTTACGATTATTTTTCAGGATTTGAGCAAATCGAAAAAATGATGCTGGTCAACCTTTTTGTAAAATCCGTAGAGTTAGCCTCAGAGGTTAATCATTCTGATGAAGTGACGACCAAAGAAAAACTCCTGAATGTTTATTTCATATTTTTTGAAAACCTGACGATGAACAGATCTTTGGTCCTGATGATTCTGGGAAACGACAAATTACATTCCGCTAAAGTTACCCGTCAATTGAAAGAAACTCACCGTGATTACGTTAAAACACTGGATTTTAATGACTGGGAAATGATTAAAAAATCTAAAGATGACGTCAAAAATTTTCATGAAAAAGCGAGAGAAGATGCGCTTTGGATTCACCTTGTCTCTGCTATCGAATTCTGGAAAAAAGATACTTCACCTGCATTTGAAAAAACAGATATTTTTATTGAAAAAACCATTGATACAGGATTTGAACTGATGGATAACGAACCTTTACGTAAAGTGCTGGATCTTGGTAAGTTTTTATGGAAAGAGAAATTCAGAAAAAGTTAGTCATGAAGTCAGGCTTTCAAAACAATAATTTTATAAAGTATATGGATAGGCACTCTATCTGATCTTAATCAACAAAAATTGCAGATGAAAACACTCAATAAAATACCTACAGGAAAATTAGAAAGGACGGGCAGCCTGCTGAAAGCAGGTGCAAAAGTTGGCGTTAATTATATCAAATATTACGGAAATAAAATCACAAAAGATAAAAAAGAAGATGAAGCACTTAAAATTCTGAATGAGGACAATGCCTCTGATATTTATGATTCTCTGAAAGAACTGAAAGGCTCTGCCCTTAAGGTTGCCCAGATGCTGAGTATGGAAAAAAATATTCTTCCTCAGGCGTATGTTGAAAAATTTTCGCTGTCCCAGTTTTCTGTCCCTCCCCTTTCCGTAGCATTGGTCAATAAAACTTTCAGAAAATATTTCGGTAAAAATCCTGAAGAAATCTTTGATGAATTTACACCCGAATCTGTTAATGCTGCAAGCATAGGTCAGGTTCACAAAGCAAAAAAAGGTGATAAAAACTTTGCCGTAAAAATTCAGTATCCCGGAGTAAGGGAAAGCATATCCAGTGATCTTAAAATGGTCAAACCGATTGCCATGAAAATGTTTAACATCAAAAAAGAGGGTTCAGAATCCTATTTCCAAGAAGTTGAAAACAAACTTTTTGAGGAGACAGATTATGATCTTGAGCTTAAAAGAAGTCAGCATATTTCTGAAAAATGCAGCCATCTGCCGAATATCGGTTTTCCTCAATACTATCCTGAATTTTCCTGTGAAAGGATTATCACGATGGACTGGATGAACGGAAAACACTTTTCAGAGTTTACTAAACTCAACAATTCACAGGAAGATCTTAATAAGGTCGGACAGACCCTGTGGGATTTTTATATGTACCAGATGCATGTTCTGAAAGAAGTGCACGCAGATCCACATCCGGGAAATTTTCTGATCTCTGAAGACCTGAGACTGCTTGTCATTGATTTTGGATGTATCAAAGAAATTCCGGAAGATTTCTACAGGCCTTATTTTGAACTTGCTAAAAAGCATAATCTGAATAATCCCGAAATTTTCAGTGAAAAACTGTATCAGCTTGAGATATTACGCCACGATGATTCACCACGGGAGCATGAATTTTTTAATAAACTTTTTTATGAACTCCTTGAGTTATTCACAAGGCCGTTCAATGTAGAAAAGTTTGATTTTTCTGATGAAACTTTTTTCCAGGAAATCGCAGATCTGGGACAGCGTTATGCAAAACTCAGTGATATGAAAGGGATGAATGCCAACAGGGGCTCAAGGCATTTTATCTATCTGAACAGAACGTTTTTCGGACTGTATAATATGATGCATGACCTGAAAGCAAAAGATATCGAAATCAATCATTATAAAAAATACCTTCTCTGAAATGCCTGCCAACCTGCCTTCAAAAATTTGTGAAGCTTGTGGACTACCTTTTAACTGGAGAAAAAAGTGGAAAAAAAACTGGGATGAGGTAAAGTACTGCAGTGAAAAGTGCCGTAAAAACAAAAAAGCATCAGCATCAGTCTCATTAAAATAAAAAAAGATGTCATCAGCAAAAAGGTCTGCCGCACAGTTAATCTTTCCGCATCAGCTTTTCAGAAATACAGAATATCTAGATCAACATCAGCCGGTATTTCTGGTAGAAGAATTTCTGTTTTTTAAACAATATCGGTTTCACAAACAGAAGATTGCTCTTCACAGAGCCAGCATGAAGTTCTATGAAGCGTATTTAATTAAGAATAACTTTACGGTCGAATATATAGAATGCGCTTCTCCACTTTCTGATGTCCGTAAATTAATTGAATATTTAGAAAAGGAAAGTTTTACCAAAGTTCTTATTACTGATGTATGTGATAATTGGCTGGAAAAAAGGATCAGAACAACCCAGCTTGAGCTGGAAGTTTTAGAAAGTCCTCTTTTCATCAATACGAAAGAAGATCTGAAAGATTATTTTGAAGATAAAAAAAGTTATCATCAGACTGATTTTTACAAACAGCAGAGAATCAGCAGGAATATCCTGATGAAAGCAGGAAAACCCATGGGCGGAAAATGGACCTATGATACAGAAAACAGGAAAAAATATCCTAAAAGAAAAAAAGCGCCCTCCATTTATTTTCCTGAAAATAATGAATATTACGAAGAAGCTAAAAAATATACCGAAAAGCATTTCAGCACCCATTATGGAAAACTGACCTCTTACCAGCTGTATCCGGTCACTTTTGATGAAGCTGACCGATGGCTGGCTCAATTTCTGGAAGAGCGTTTTTCAGAATTCGGAGTTTACGAAGACAGTATTGTAGAAAGGGAACATTTTCTTCACCACAGTGTACTGTCTCCCCTCCTTAATATCGGTTTACTTACAGCGGACAAAGTTCTTGAGGAGTCGATCAGCTATGCGACGGAATTTGACGTTCCCATTAATTCTCTGGAAGGTTTTGTACGGCAGATCTTAGGATGGAGAGAATTTGTGAGAGGGATGTATATCTACCAGGGAAGCTTTCAGAGAAATAAAAATTACTGGAAACACCACAACCTGCTTCCAGTATCTTTTTATACTGCTGAAACAGGGATCAGGCCCATTGACAGTACCATTCTTAAAGTTTTGGAAACCGGCTATGCACATCACATCGAACGGCTTATGATCCTGGCTAATTTTATGAATCTCTGCCGGTTCAGTCCCGATGAGGTGTATCAGTGGTTCATGGAAATGTTTATTGATTCGTATGACTGGGTGATGGTTCCGAATGTATATGGAATGAGCAGTTTTTCAGACGGTGGAAAAATGAGTACCAAGCCCTATATCAGCGGGAGCAATTATATTAAAAAAATGAGTGACTATCCTGATGGAGACTGGACAGATCAATGGAATTCGCTTTTCTGGAATTTTGTAAATGTAAACAGGGATTTTTTTAAAACGAATCCCAGGTTGGGAATGATGTTGAATAGACTGGATAAAATGACCGTTGAAAAAAGATCATCTCTTTTTACCGACGCGGTAAAAACGATTAAAAACTTATAAAAAATGCTGAAACAATTTAATTTACAGGAAACTGACAGAATCATAGAGATGGCATGGGAAGACCGTACACCGTTTGAAGCGATTGCGTTTCAGTTTGGAATACAGGAATCAGAAGTCATAGAAGTAATGCGTTCTGAACTGAAGCCTTCCAGCTTCAGACTCTGGCGAAAAAGGGTGAACTCAGGAGTCAGCCGGAAACATCTCAAAAAACGGAATCCGGAAATTGACAGGTTCAGATGCAGCAGACAGAGAACAATCAGCCATAATAAAATATCAAAGCGGTAGGTTCCCTGCTATTTCTCTGAACTGAGGAAACATCAATTATTATTTACAAAATATGTACAAAATAAAAAATATAGTCATCATCGGATGTGGAAAAGGAATTGGATGGGCCTCCGCAAAAATTCTGCCTGAAAACAATCATATTACAGGAATCTCAAGAACACAAACTCCTGAGACTGAAGCGCTCAATATCGATTTTCATCAGATGGATATACTCAGTGGAAATCTTGATGACCTTCATTTTCCTGACGTTGTTGACGGATTGGTCTATGCACCCGGAAGTATTAATCTGAAACCATTCAACAGGCTGACTGCCGATGATTTTAAGAATGATTTCGAAATCAATGTCATAGGCGCAGTAAGATGTATTCAAAAACTGCTTCCGAATTTAAAAAAATCACAGAGTGCATCTGTCGTTTTATTCAGTTCTGTCGCTGCAAAAGTAGGAATGCCTTTTCATGCCTCTATTTCAGCAAGTAAAAATGCTGTTGAGGGTTTAACTAAGAGTTTAGCTGCAGAATTTTCTGCTCTTAAAATAAGGGTGAATGCCATTGCCCCTTCCCTTACCGATACAGGTCTTGCGTCTCAGCTTCTGTCAACACCTGAAAAGCAGGAAGCTTCAGCAAAAAGACATCCGCTGCAAAGAGTAGGAAATGCAGAAGAAATGGCAAAAATGGCTGAATTTTTACTTTCAGATAATTCCTCCTGGATTACCGGACAGATCATAGGAATTGACGGCGGTATGGGTGCAGTTAAATTATAGTTCTGAGAAAAAACACAAAATTAATATCTTTACAAAAATTTATAATGCAAACGGATTTTTTTTTAGATCTTCTCCATCAGGTAAAAGAATTTGAAGACTCAGATACCTGCAGACCCCACTCTACAGTGGAGGATTTCCGTCGGTGGATGAATGATAAAAAATACAGGGAAGAGAGTTCAACCAAGCTTTTTAGAAATGAAAATCAACCGGTTTCTTTTATTGAAAACGAAATATGCAAGCAGGTTATCTTGCTGGGCCGATTTTCTAAACAGCTTATCCGTAAGGGGCTCAATGCTTTTCCCGATCTTGCGAATGAAGAATTCACTTATCTCTACAGGCTTAAAGACGAACCTTTTCTGACTAAAATACAGCTTATTGAAAAAAACGGTCATGAGAAACAGACAGGAACTCAGATTATCAAAAGGTTAAGAGAAGCAGGTCTTGTTGAGGAAAAAAATGACAAAGATGATAAAAGGATGAAACGCCTGAATCTTACAGAAGCGGGTAAAGAAGTATTCAGTAAATCGGTCGCAGATGTTAATGTTACCTCGAAACTTCTTTCATGTCAGATGACAGCTGAAGAAAAAAATGAATTTCTTACTACCCTTAAAAAACTTAATGAATTTCATGCACACCTCTACAGTCAGTATAAAAATTCTGACATCTATAATATCAGCGAAATATTTTAAATTCTTGCCCAGAACTTAAATCAATATCTCACAAAAATGATCACTGCGGACCTATCTGAATCTTTCGTTAATTATGGAAATAAAATAAATCCGCCCCACTAAATGTGAGGCGGACTCTTAAAATAAAAGAATGAACACTCTTTTAATTATTGGGTGTTTATGCCATTAAACTCAGCACGTTTTATTGCCCATGCAAAAGCATTTGCTGTGAAAACTGAATTATAAACATTATCCCTGTATGCTGATCCTCCATTTCCATATGCTGGTTTAGGTATCGGGAAATTAGATGCATTCAATCTGAATGGACAAATTGTGGTCGCCGCTGAATTCTCATTAGAATTGAAACCACCATCACCTACCCAGATGAAATTCAGGTTTCTGTGTCTGAAAGCGGTAACTCTTCCTGCGGTGGAGGAAGGATTCGCTGTCGATAAATTGGTAGCATCTGAATAGATAATTATTTCTGAACCCGGCAGGTTGGTCAGGTAGGTAGTCGAAGAGGCATCTTCACCCCATTTCATTCCCCGTACATCTCCGAATGATCCGTTGAGAATTTCATCATCAGTATATGGTAAACGATACAGAGCACCGGCATTGTTAACACTTGTCGCATTAATGGATGAGTCTGCAAATAAACTTCTGCACAGTCTCTGGATCCCGGAATTACTTTCACTGTAGGCTATTACAACTCCTCCTCTTGCCAGATATCGTGTTAAAACATCTGCATCTGCATCACTCATTGTCCAGCTGTATCCCAATACAACGACATCTACAGGATTTGCACTTAATAGCCAGTTGTTTAACTGTGCTGTGGTCGGAGCGTTTGTTCCGTTGGTAATCTGCCATCCTGCAAATTTCACAACACTGTTGGGCTGTGTCCCATAATTTGTTGCAGTAGTAATCAATCTGTTCGAAGCTGCATTTCCTGAAAAATTATATCCATAACCGTTTTCACTGGTACCTATGGTAAGAAGTCTCTTTGCAGGAATTACGACAACAACATCTACATTACATGATGTAGATACACTCCCCTGGCTGTCTGATGTAATGGTTAGTGTTTTAATTGTTGTAGAAGAAGGCGTTCCTGTACCCTGAAGGGTAATATTCTGGTTACCAATTGATGTAAATGTTCCGAAACCGCTGAAAGAAATTCCCTCTACTGTATTGGTGGTAATCGTATAGCTTCCCAGGACCGATACATTGACCGGTAAAGTAATCGTATTCGCTGCAGCCAGCGCTACGCCAACAGTATAAACACCGTTTACTGTTGCTGTACCGCATGCCATGGTATAAGTACCTGCCGCTGACATAACCGTTACTGTCCTTACAGGATTACAGGTAATATCTATACCGTTAGCATTGACAGACAGGCCGTCTGCCTGAACCAGAACGGGAGTTCCCTGTCCGACCACCTGAATCGTATATGATCCGGTGTTCAGGAAAGTTCCTGAAGTAAAAAAGCTGTAACCATTGGTTGTGGTTACGATTACAGTATACTCTCCTGCTTTGGTAACTGTTACCGGAATTGAAAGGTAATTTGAAGCGGTTAGCTCTCTGCCTTCTACATAGGTCCCTCTTACTTCAATGGCTGCACAATCAAAGGTAAATTGAGATTTTCCCAGTGCACCACAAAGACTTTTCCATTCCTGCTCAATATTATTCCAGTAGTTATAACAGTCTTCAGTTGTATTATAAATCATCAGACTGTGCTGACCTGTATTCATATTTGGAGTAAGCCGGGCATCTCTCTGAGCTTCGGTATAACGCTGGATGATAATCCCGTTATAGACATCAGGATCTGCACTGGAAGGATCTTTCTTTTCTGAAACATGCAGACCTGCCCGGGCATCCGGCTTATCCGTGTTGACCCCTACCTGCGCATTTAGTAATGATGAAAATAGAAAATTCATCACTAGTATTACTATATATTTTTTCATTTGTATTTTATTGAATTATACTCTGCTTTTTAAACGTAATGTATTTTAAAGAACAGACAGGGCGGCGGCCTGATGCTTAAATAGCATCTGTATCTCGATTTATATTGAATAATCTGACCATTCAACGGTAATTGCGGTCTGAAAAAATGATCATCCAGTTTCTTTATAAAAACCGCATAACTGTAGACCATATCGAACCTGAATCTGTGATTAAGTATCTCAAAATCAGGGTCAGATAATCTCAGATTATATTTCCGGTCAGTAGAGGTACAAAAATCAGAATAAGCAGTAATTTTCTCTGTGATTCTTTCCCGAGTTAAAACTTTGGTCTTTTTTGTTGTTTTTGAAGAGGATACTTTTGAAAACTTTTTCCGTCGTTCTGTATTTCTGATTTTTTCAGTAAACCGTAAACGGTCTGAAGATTTATCTGGATTACTCCTTCCCGGTTCAGGATTAATTCCCGAAGTTTTATAAGTGAGAGAGTCTTTTGTATTTAACTGCTGAATGTTATAGACAACCGTTTTTTCGCCGATATAGATTTGAGCATATCCTGTTAAAGAAAAAAACAGAAGCACTGTAAGGATGAATTTTCCCAGACATATATCAATCTTATGCCTGGAAAATATCCTGTCAGTATTTCTGTTTTTATTCATCATTTGTGTTGACTGCAAAATTACAGGCATACGAACAATTGATCAAATTATCAGACCCTTTTTATCCCTCGAAAGTAACTTCAAGGGTCTGTCAAAAAGGAAATTACATGAAAAAACCTAAAAACATATAAGATTTATGAAAAGAGTATTCATTAAGAAAAATGAGTAGACTATCGAGACCGTACAGAGATCTGTTTTATTTCATCAAATAAGCTGACTGTTAAAATTTTTAATTATCAGTTCATTTTAAAAATCAGGATGTGACTGAAGAACTTTTATTAATTCTGTCTGCTGCATGACTTCATTTTTACTGTTGATAAGATTATAATTTGCCTGAAGCCAGTTATTTCTTACTACAAAAAAAGTATAGGCGTCCATCAGTCCTTCTTTATATTTTTCCTCAGATTTCTGAAAAGATAATTTCTGATTTTCAAAGTTAGATTTCAACAAAATATATTTTTTTTCAGAACTCTGAAATTGAGTTTTAATAGAATTGATAGTTTGGATAATCGTATTGATAATAATTTCTTTTTCGTAACGATAATTGATGACATTGAGTTTTGCAATCTCTACATTGTTTTTAACCTGAAGTCTGTTAAATACAGGAATAGAAAGTCCGAAAGAGACCTGTTGGCTTTTATTTCTTTTAAACTGATCAGAGAATTGATCTGCAGGTTGACCTAAGTTTCTGCTGTAAAAACTGGACCAGCTGTATGCACCGTTGATGGTAGGAAGATAAGCTGATCTGGCTATGTTTATATTTTTTTCAGCAGCTTTTATTTCGTTGACTACAGTTTTGTACGCTGGATTCTTTTCCAGAAGGTCTGTTACAAACTGTGGATCATCAAAATTGAAGGACGGCAGATTTTCATCCTCCATTATAAAATCTATGGAATCACTGGTAACAGCCAGTGCACTCAATAAATTTATTTTAGAAAGATCCTTCGAATTCTTTGCCGATACCCACTGTTCCTGCAGGGTTCCGAGATTTGCCTTTATGTCATACACATCACTTTTTGGACGGTTACCTATTTCCACTTCTTTTTCGGTACGCCGGATCTGATCTTCGATTCCTGAAAGCTGTGTCTGCAAAACATCCAACCAGCTCTTACTGTTCTGATAATTGAAAAACATCTGAATGACATTAAGCCTGACCTCATTCTGAGCCTGTTTCATTCTGTAGACTGAACTTTCCCTATTTATTTTTGATAAGGAAATATTAAGATAATTCCGCCAGTTAAACAGTTCCCAACCTGCCTGTACATAGACATTATCATATTGAGTATTTACTGCTTCTCTCTGGTTGCTAGTCTGATTGATCCCCAATCCGAAATTGTAATTATGATTGCCCCCGGCTTCTACGGAAGGCAGCAGCATTCCTTTTGCTGCAGAAATCTGGTGATCATTTTTCCTGATGTTTACAATTGCCTGTTTGATCAGCGGATGATTTCTGTATGCATAATCAAGGCTTTCCTGCAAAGTCCAGTTTTGCTGTGCTGGAAAAAAATTGATTAACAGTATAAAGAATAGTTTTTTCATTTTTTTGATTTTGGTAAAAAACAGAGGTCAGAAGCATGATTTCTAAATCCTGAAATTCTGAATCATATTTAAAGCCCGGATGTAAAATCTTCCGGCATCCGACCCCCTGATTTTCAGCCTTATTCGTATTTCAGATATTTAACAAGATTCACTTTGGTCGCTTTATAGGCTTTTATGCTTACGACAGAGAATGTCAGAAAAAGTAAAATGACAAGACTGAAGATAAAAGGCCAAACCTGCATATCGATCCTGTAAGCAAAATCTTTCAGCCATTCATTCATCAGATAGTAGCTGATCGGAATACTGATCAATACAGCAGTCAGAGTGATCCACAGGAATTGTTTTGTCAGTCCGATAACGAGAATGCTATCTGATGCCCCGAGTGTTTTTCTGATGGCGACATCTTTCAGTTTCTGCTCAATCATTAATGAAGACAGGGCAAATAATCCCAACAGCGCTACCATCAGAACCATTGCATTCAGAATAGTGAAAAGGGTCTGCTGTTTCTGATATTTTTCAAACGTTTTAGCAAATTTCTGATCCAGAAAATAGTAATCGAAAGGATATCCCTGCTCTACATTGTTCTGCCAATAGGTTTTGAGTCTTTTTACAGTTCCATCAATATCATTCGGATCTATTTTCAGCTGGATATTGTAGACATTGAATTTTTTCCATTCCGTTTCCCTGTAATGGAAAAATATGATCGGTTCAACTTCTGTTCTCAGACTTCGCAGATTAAAATCTTTGACGACACCTACAATTTTATACTTTTTGTTATCAAATCCCGGTTTGATCTCGTTTTTCAGAGCATCTTCATCTTTCCAGCCGAATTTTCTTACAAAAGCCTCATTTACCAAAACATTGTTGATGGTATCTGATGACAGATGCGGATCCAGCCAGCGGCCTGTTTTCAGTTTTACATTAATGAATTTAAGATAATTATAATCCATTGATCCGTGCTGTCCCTGGATACTTTTATCCATAAAGTCCATATTGGACGAACTGCTTCTTCCGCTTCCCGGCACGGCTTCACCGTAGGAGACGTCGGTCACGCCCTGAATTGTTCTCATCTCGTTTTTAAGTCTTTCATATTTCAGCCAGGGCTTCGCATTACTTTCATTGAAGTTGATCATCATAATCTGTTTCCCACTGTAGCCAAGGTCTTTATTCATCATATATTTAACCTGCTGATTTACAATTAATCCGCCGATAATGAAAAAGGAAGAGATGATCAACTGTAACGTAAGGATTCCGTTTCTCAACCAGACGCCGTGTTTGCTTCTGGCGAAATTTCCTTTCAGAGTTTCTATTGCTTTGAAGTTTGAAAGATACATGGCAGGAATCAATCCTGAGATCAGCGTTACCATCATGACCATAGCCAGTGAATAAAAGTAGATATGCCAATCATTCATGACCATTTCTTTATCATAGAACTTGTTGAAGCTTGGTAAGAGAAGTTCCGTCAAAGCCAGTGCGAGTATATAGGAAGCGATACAGATCACAAATGTTTCCAGTAAAAACTGAAGGATGAGATTCGATCTGGTACTGCCGATTGCTTTTCTCACTCCAATTTCCTTTGCTCTCTGCGAAGCCTGTGCTGTCTTCAGATTAATAAAATTAATCGCTGACAGTACAACGATCAGAACTGAAAGTATAAACAGAATCATCAGGGTTTTAAAATCCGTATTCTCGAACCATGATGCTTTTGCATGGAGCCTCACTTCATCCAACGGCGTGAGGACACTGTCCGTCGGGCCATAAAGATCAAGATACTGTTGAATGGTCATACCTGAAGAACCTCTGTCAAGACTTGCCCGGTATTCGAAAATGTCTTTTACAAATTTTTTCTGGACCGCTTCAGGATCTGTTCCTTTTTTTAACATAAAAATGCATGCGTAATTGAAGTTCCCCCAGTTTTTTTCATCATCTTTAAATTGTTTTGCAGGAGGATTGATAATGAACTCCGGCTTTATCTGGCTGTTTTCTGTCGGTAATTCGTAAACTGCGGTGACGACGTAATTTTTATTGTCAAATTTCACACTTTCCCCTGCAACATTGGTTGTGCCAAACAGATTTTTGGCGGCTTGTGTAGAAAGTGCGATTGCGCTCTCCCCTTTCAGGGCATCTTTGTAGCTTCCTGCCACCAATCTGAAAGGAAAGAATCTGAAAAAATTTTCCGTGGCTGTCAATCCTTCTTTCTGAAAAACGGTTTTTACTTTTGTGGTCATTTTCAGTCCTATCCCGGATCCGTTGAACAAAACATAATCCTCAATTTCCGGAATTATTTCTTTAGCACGTTTTGCCATGGGAATAGAAATGTTATTTCCATAAGAATTTTGCGGTTTATGATAGGTTTGGAAATAATAGATCTGATCTTTCTTCGGATTCCATTTTTCAAATGATTCCTCATCATTCCAATGCATCATGATCAGCATAAATCCTGTTAAGCCGACAGTCAGTCCAAACAGGTTGATGATCGTGGAAAGCCAGTTTTTTTTATAGTTGATGAAGGCAATTTTGAGCCAGTTGTTTAGCATAATTGATGATTTATGATTAATCAACAGTTTTAAAAACCTCAGGGAAAAGAATACTTCTAAATCCCTGAGATCAGTTAAAAATGGTGAATGAATGTTTTTAATTAAATTTTATAATCCGAAATTCGATGCATCTGCTTTTTCAAAGACATCTTTTCTCTGGGAAGAATGTTCTTCGGAAAAAATTTCGCCGTCTTTCATCGTAACTATTTTTGATGCATAACCCGCATCATAAGAAGAGTGCGTCACCATAGCGATTGTAGATCCTTCTCTGTGAAGTTCTGCCAGAAGATTCATCACTTCGTTTCCGTTTGAGCTGTCAAGATTACCGGTTGGTTCATCGGCAAGAATCAGTTTTGGTTTTGTAACCAATGCTCTTGCAACCGCAGCTCTCTGCTGCTGACCACCCGAAAGCTGTTGCGGATAATGTTTTGCCCTGTGGGAAATGTTGATTTTTTCCATAATTTCTTCCACCTGTTTTTTTCTTTCTGAAGAAGAAATGCCGTTATAAATCAGCGGAAGCTCTATGTTTTCAAAAACCGTCAGTTCATCGATCAGGTTAAAATTCTGAAATATAAAACCTATATTTTTCTTTCTGATGTCTGACTTTTTTCTCTCATTCAGATTGACAGTCTCTGTCTCCTCAAATTGATAGGAACCGGAAGAAGCACTGTCAAGAAGTCCCAGAATATTCAGAAAAGTTGATTTCCCGCAGCCTGAAGGTCCCATAATGGCGACAAATTCTCCTTCTTTTATGTTTAAACTAACATTGTTAAGTGCATTGGTCTGTACATCTTCTGTTTTATATACTTTTGAAAGGTTTTGAATATTGATCATTGTTCTGTTTATTTAAATGGTATGGTTGGGCTTTAATTCAAGTTTTTATGAAAGTTTTATTTTCTGTCAGCAACTGCCGTACTCCAATTATAAAGTATCGATTGTTCCGCCGGAGCTCCTTTTGGCAGAAAGCCTGATTCCTGACAAAGTCCTGTACCTGATCTTAGCAAGGGAACTTGCATTTGCAGTCAGTTCTTCAGATATACTCAAGATAACAGACGAAGTTGCAGAAGCATCTGCTTTTGCAGTTTTTATTTTCATCTGTTTAGCATCCAGTGAACCTGCATTGTCAGCAGTGATCACAGCGTGATCAGCCAATCCGCTGATTTTAACGATCCCTGCAGCGTTGACATTGACTGTAAGGTTTTCTGTTTCAATTTTTCCTGAAAACCCGCCGGCGCTGTTAGTTTTAATATGTACGGATTCAGATTTGGAATCTGCAAAGATCTTTCCTGCTCCCTTACTTTCAAAAATCTGTTTACCGCCGTTAAAAATACTTTTCACTTTTACAATTGATGCCTGATCAGCTTCTACTCTTTTCAGGTCTTTTGCATAGATCACTACTTTCGTATCAGCATTCTGCAGAGAAACATTGGGTCTGTACTGCACATAAAGTATTTTATTTTTCACTTCAATCTTTACATCACTGAGATGATTACTTGTCACGACCGCTTTTTCTTTTTCTGATTTTACAATTTCCACTTCGATTGCCTGAGATGTTTTTACCGCTTCAAAAGGATCTAAATTAATAGTCTCAGTTTCGGTTTTCCGGATTTCATCTGTAAAATGTTGATCTTCTAAAATGGCCGTGTATGATGCACTGCTGATGGTAAGCGTGATTAATAACAGTAGTTTTTTCATGTTTTATCTAATTTTTAGTTTTTTATCAGAATTTAAAGGCATCTGATGGTTTTTCTTTGAAAAAAGAACTGATATTAATTTATTTTTTTCAGATAATTATCTGCTTCTTTTAGTTGAGAATCATATTTTAATGGGTAAAGTATGTCATTCAGATTCCATTGGATCATGAGATGCGGTTTAATTCCGCTTCCTACGAATTCTTCACCATTGGGCAATGTTACTTTTTTAGTGCAGATCCAGGCTGCTGCATTTCCAGGTAATTCAATCTGCAATGGCTGCCCTGTACTGCCATTGGTATAATCCCCGATCCTGGTAATATTTTTTTCACTGTACAGATAGATCAGAAAATCTTCAGCTGCTGATGCAGTATTATTATTCGTCAGGATTACGGTGGGAACCAAAAGCTTAACCTCAGAATGAACAATGGCAGGCTGGTATTCAAAATGATGAAATTTACTTCCGGAATAAGCTTTATATAAGCTGACAGCTTCCTCTTTGGTTATTCCCCACTGCGGTTTACCGCTGACTGTATCCTGGGGAGTAAGGAATGATCCTATAGCCCTTTCCGAAGGAATAATTTCCCGGCTGTAATTTCTTGCTCCGTAAATGGTATCACTTTTTGAAAAATATTTTGCAATGTTCAATGCATTTTTTCCACTTCCGCCCCCGTTATTTCGAATATCCAGAATAATTTTTTTTGCTTTTTTTAATTCTGCAAGTTTTAATTCAAAGTCTTTTACGACTGAGGCATCATCAAAAGTACGCACGGCAATATAGGCAACGCCGTTACTCATCCATTTAAATTCAAAGTTCCCCCGTTTTGGAAGCGGAACAGAACTCAATTCTTTTTCTTCAGTTTTTGAATGGATCCAGTGAAATTTTTTAAGTTCACCTTTCGGTGTTTTAAGTTCTATATCATATTCTTCTCCTTCCAGTCCTGATAATAAATTATATCCCGCCGTACTGTTCAGGTCATTTTGTGTTGAAACAGAAATATAGGGATTGACAAATCTGGTCTGGTATTCCTTCACAGGCATGCCGTTTACTTTAATAATCTCACTTCCGGCAGGAATTTCTTTTTCTTTGCTTTTATTGATATCAAAAACAAAAATTTTACCCTGCAGACTGGTCAGAAAGACCCTGTATTCTCCAAAATTTGTGGTCATTATTTTATTCTGGACAGCATCAGGAAAATACACTTTGGTATGACCGTCTTTCAGAATGGAGCACAGCTTTTGAAGTTCCCTGAAATATTCATAATCATTATCAGTTTTCTGAACATTGGTAATAGCCTCCCTATATGCATTATTCCACTTTTCCTGATCTATTTTGTACATATAGACAAAGTTGTAGTTAGTCTCGCTCCAGAATCTGGAAAGCCCGTATATTTTATCGTTTAAAGAGAGGGTATTCGGAACCTGAGCAGAAACGAAATTACTGATCAGAAAAATACAACTTACAATCAACTGCTTACTTTTCATAATTTTTATTTTTTGATATTCAGAATCTCATATTTTTTAAGCTCAGTATAATCTGAGGTAATTACTTTTTCACCGTTTCTCAAACCCGAAACGACTTCATAATACATGGGATTTTCACGTCCCAGACTGATGTTGCGTTTTTCAGCTTTATTGCCTTTCAGAACAAAGATCCATTTTCCATTCGTATCTTTGTAGAAATTTCCTTTTGGCAGCATCATACTTTGAGTATCCGCAGAAAGTTTCATCTTTACTCCGAAGGTCATCCCTATTTTCAGGTTTTCCGGTTTTGCATCAATAAAAGTCAGTTCTACAGAAAACTGCCCGTCTTTCACCTCAGGAAGAATTTTTGTGATAATAACTTCAAAAAGTTTTGCATTGCTTTCCAGACTTCCTCTGATTCCGTTTCGCAGTTTGTTGATATAATATTCATCTACTTTTGCGATGAGCTTGTACCCACCCATCAGATCTACTTTCCCTATACTTTCGCCACTCGTCAGGTTTTGTCCCAATGAAATACTGAATGATGACAGCCTTCCGGAGACCGGTGACATAATCAGGAAATTGTTTTTGTTGGAACGGAGAATCAGGAGACTTTTCTCCATCTGGCCAATGGAATTATTAATGGCAGAAAGCTGAGCGTTTCTTGAAGATCTTTCACTTACAGAACCTTTTTCTACAATTCCTTTTCTCTGTTTCTGATAGTTGAGATTTTGTAAAGCAACCTCATAATCTGTCTTTTTTCCTATTTCGGCATCATAAAGTCTTTTCTGAAGGTTAAAAGACTGCAGGGCAGTATTATAATCGTTCTGAGACTGCAGCAATTCTTCATCCTGATTAAATTCCTGATTTTTAAGCTCCAGTAACGAACTTCTCATCTGGCTGACCTGCTGCATGATCCCGGTCTCCTGATTCAGGTAATTAAATTCCGTATTCGGATTGTAAACTCTGGCAACAGGCTGTCCCTTTGTCACCATCTGACCGTCTTCTGCGAAAATTTCTTTGACAGCACCTCCCTCCAGAACATTGACTAAAGATGAATTGAGAGATTGGGTTTGTGCGGTCAGCATCAGCATGTCCTCAAATCTTCCTTTCGTCACTTCATCCACCTGAATATCTTCTGCCTTCACATTATAGGTATTTTTCTGATTCATAAAATACCATCCAAAAACTGAAACTGCCAAAGCAGAAACAGCAATGATTAATATTAATTTCAGTTTAGACTTCTTTTTTACTATTTTCGTATCCATATTTGAGATAACTAATTTACTTACAATATATTAGACAAATCAAATACCAGAGATTTAAAACTCTGTAATCAACTGATAATGTGAACTGAAATAATTTCAGTAAATATGAGACTGTTCATTATCGGACACTATTTGTGCGAAAACGGACATTATTACATCAATGTTTGAAAGTATAATAATAATTTAAAGGGTTATATTTGAAACTATAACGACTCAAATGATGATTAAAAAGTATGCTTAAAAAATTAAAAAACACAGAATCTCCTGATGATCCTATACTATTTCCAGACGAAAAACTATGGGTTGATTTATTACAATTAATAGAGAAAAATCGTCATCAGGTAGCAATGCAGGCTAACAGTACATTGACCGTTTTATTCTGGCAGGTTGGAAGACGTATTAACGATGAAATTTTGAAAAATCGACGTGCAGAATATGGAAAACAGATTTTGCCGACACTGTCGGCAAAATTGGAAAATCTTTATGGACGAAATTTTGCAGAAAAGAATATAAGAAGAATGGTCAAATTTTCTGATCAATTTTCCAATATTGAATGGGTTACCGTATTGTCACAAAAATTAAGCTGGTCTCATTTTATAGAACTTTTTTCTTTGAAATCTTACGAAGCTAAACAATTTTATGCACAACTGGCAATCAATGAAAGGCTTGGTGTAAGAGAACTTCGCAAACAAATTTCAAATAAAACTTTTGAACGAACTGAAATTGCCAATTTACAATCATTACCTAACGAAAATTTTCCGGTCAACACATTTAAAGATCCTTATCTGTTAGATTTTTTGGGATTACAGAACGGTTATTTAGAAAAAGATATTGAAACGGCAATTCTCAGTGAACTGGAGAAATTTATTTTAGAATTAGGAAAAGGTTTTGCTTTTGTTGAACGTCAAAAAAGGATGATTATTGACGGGGAAGATTTTTATCTTGACCTTTTATTTTTTAATCGCTCATTAAAAAGACTCATCGCCATAGAATTAAAGTTAGGCAAATTCCAGGCAAAACATAAAGGACAAATGGAACTATACCTCAAATGGCTCAATAAAAACGAACGTCAGGAAGGCGAAGAAACACCAATTGGATTGATACTTTGTGCTGAAAGCAGTAAAGAGCAGATAGAACTTTTGGAAATGCATAAAGACGGAATTATTGTTTCTGAGTATTGGACAGAATTACCACCAAAAAAAGAATTGGAGAAGAAGCTACACAGTGCTCTAATAGAAGCAAAAGAACTTTTTGAACGAAGAAAAATGCTTTAAATTTATTAACTCAAAATGCGAAAAAAAGAAGCTCATATTTTAATTGTTGACGATGACGAGGATATATTATTTTCGGCGAGAGTCTGGCTCAAGAAATTTTTCACTGAGGTCAGCTGTCTGAGTCAGCCGAAAAATATTTTAAAATTCTTAGCCGAACAGCAGGTTGACACCGTACTTCTGGATATGAATTTCAAAAAAGGTTTTGAAAGCGGAAAAGACGGATTATACTGGATGCAGGAAATCAAAATACTGGAACCTCAGCTGCCCATTATCTTGATGACTGCTTACGGCGAAGTGGAGCTGGCGGTGGAAGCATTAAAAAACGGAGCATCAGATTTTATTCTTAAACCGTGGAATAATGAAAAACTCTATGCTTCCGTAAATCTTGCTGTTGATATTTCACGCAAAAACAAAAAACTGAATCAGTGGGAAAACGTCAGCATAAAGACCAATCAGTATCAGCTGGATACCCAATCTTATGCAATGCAGGAAGTGATGGATCAGATTACCAGGGTTGCTCCTACGGATGCAAATGTTTTGCTTCTGGGAGAAAACGGAACGGGAAAATATGTTCTTGCAGAGCATCTGCACGAATTATCTGAAAGAAAAAACCAGCCATTTGTTCACATCGATTTGGGGAGTCTTTCCGAGAATCTGTTTGAAGCTGAATTATTCGGTTATAAAAAAGGGGCTTTTACGGATGCGAATCAGGATTATTCCGGGAAGATTGAGAACGCACAGAACGGCACCGTATTTCTGGATGAGATCGGAAATCTGCCACTCCACCTTCAGACCAAATTATTAAGCCTGATCCAAAACAGGAAATTATCAAGATTAGGCGAAAGCAAAGAGAGGCTGCTGGATGTACGTTTTATTTTTGCCACCAACGAAAACCTGAAAAAAGCGGTATCGGAAAACCGTTTCAGAAAAGATCTCTATTACAGGATCAATACCGTGGAACTGCAGATTCCGAGCTTGAGAGACCGATTGGAAGACATTCCGATGCTGGCCAAGTACTTCCTGGAAAAATACAGGCAGAAATACCACAAAACTGATCTGAATCTGAGCGAATCTCTGATAAACGAACTTACTGTATACAGCTGGCCCGGGAATATCCGTGAACTGGATCACTGCATTGAGAGAAGTGTGATTCTCTCCGGCGAAAAAAATCTTAAATTGCTGATGCCTCAGGATGAAGATTCAGAAAAGACAGTCATGAGCCTTAATATCGAAGAAATGGAGGAAATTCTCATTAAAAAAGCATTGAAAAAAAATAGGGGAAATATTTCTCTTGCTGCTGAAGATCTGGGCTTATCCAGAGCGGCACTTTACCGGAGAATGGAAAAATTTGAACTCTGAAGAACGTAAAGGTTAGATATCTATAATAAAATACCGGATCCGGTATCTCAAAATTTGAATTGCAGATGAACAGACATCAGTTAATCGGTTTACTATTTATTCTCCTGGCTGTTGTCAGCGGTATTTTCGCCTTTGATTTTTATTTACAGAGCAGGTGGATCAACTTTGGATTATTCACAGGTATAGCTGCGGGATGCATCGTTTTAGCGCAAATTTCAGCTTTATCTTTTATTCTGAAAAGCGAAAAAATATTATTGGCAATTCAAAAAAAAGACTTTTCTCTTTACCCGAAATCAGAAAACAATAACCTGTCAGATACTGCTGTAAAACTTTATTATCAAAGTAAAGAAGAACATCTCTCGCTCTCTTCGTACAAACTTCTTTATGAGGAGATTCTGAATCAACTGGAAATAGGTCTGATGATTCTTTCCGAAAAAAATAACGAATGGGAGGTCTTTTACGTGAACCCTGTCTTCCTGGAGATCCTGGAAATCCCAAAATATAATTCGTGGAATTTGTATCAGGCTAAGACGCCGGAATTCTATAAAATTATCCTACAGACAAATTTTGAGAACTCTCAGGAATTTTTCGATATTTCAATCAATGAAAATGTAAAACAGTCATTTTCCCTGAGAACTAAAAAAGTACAGAATATCAAAAACCGTTTCTGCATCATCAGCCTGGAATCTGTTCAGAAAATTATTGAGCAGAAAGAAAAGCTTGCCTGGAATAACCTCATGAAAGTAATCTCTCACGAACTTCTGAATACGCTTACTCCGGTCAACAGCCTGATTCAGAATCTGGAATACATTGCTAATCAGGAAGTGATTGAGAAAGAAGATCAGCAGGATATGAAAGAAAGCCTGACGATCATCAATTCCAAATCAAAACAACTGCTGAATTTCGTGGATGATTACCGGCAGGTTGCAGAGTTGCCGAAACCTGTTTTCAAAATCATCTCCCTGACTGAAATTGTAGAATCTGCCCTAAATTTCCTGAAACCTGAATTCAAAAAAAATAATATTACCCTTATCAATTCACTGGAAAACCACACTGTTTCTGCAGATGAGAAAATGATAGAAAGATGTCTGATAAATCTTTACCTCAATGCAATATGTGCCGTTGCAGATAATTCTGAAAAGATTATTAAAACAGATATCAGAACAGTGAACAGAAGAATTGTGGTCGGCGTTGAGGACAACGGATGCGGGATCTCCAATGAAATCAAAGACAAGATTTTTCTTCCTTTTTTCACTACCAGAATCAGTGGTTCCGGTATAGGTCTTACGCTCAGTAAAAGTATTGTTGAAGCACACAGAGGATACCTCAATTATAAGCCGCTGGAAAATGGAAGTTTATTTGAAATATGGCTGTTGGAATAAAATCAGCTTATATTAAAGCTTAAATAGTCAGGTCTGTTAATGCTTTATTTTAAAAATAATACATTAACAGACCTGACTCTGTATATTGACTAACTTAGATCTACAGAATTAATCTTGTACTCCCCTCTTTACTTTTATCAGCGTCACAGAAACAGATGCCAGTAAAAATAAAACACCTGCCATGATAATTGCATTGGAGGGATCATTCCCCAGAAAATTTTTATAGATAAAACCGAACGATACGGTCTGGATCAGCATCGGAATAACAATCATCATATTGATCACTCCCATATAAACGCCTCTTTTTTCTGCCGGTATAGATGGTGAAACCATTGAATATGGAAGTCCCATCATTGCTGCCCAGCCTATCCCGAAAAGAACCATGGGTAAGAGGATCAGAAATTCATTATGGATGAAAGGTAAGATCAACAATGAAATCCCTGTAGCAAAAAGACAGAAAACGTATACATTTTTGGAGGAATATTTCAGTGCAAAAGGGATGAGCATCAGTGCTGAGATCATGGTGATAAAATTATAAAAACCATTCATCAGTCCCGTCTGACCTACTGCTGTTTCTACTAAATTGAGAATATTCTTCGCCCATGACAGGTCATTTTGAGATACCGAAAGTCCATTTTTTGAAAGTTCGATAAAATGATTTGCTTTCTGCTCATCATTTTCAGAAACATGATAGAGGGTCTGTTTGATCATGGGCGTAGCAAACTGCCAGTAACAGAAGAGCGCATACCACTGAAAAAGATAAACCAATGCCAACTGCCAGAGTATTTTCGGCATTTTGATAATCGCTGTAAAAATATCAGCAAACGGGGTGAAAACCGTATCATTTTCTTTTTCAGCTTTCAGCTTGATGAGTTCTTCTTCTGTCGGAGGAATTTCCGGGGTTTTATAAACCGACCATACTACAGACGCGATCGAACAGAAAGATCCGAGAAAAAACGAATAGTATACCCAGGCAGGGATACCTCCTGCTGCTGAGCTCCCTCCGAAGTATTTCTGAAAAACAAATAAGGAGAGATTAGCGAGCGTGATCCCTCCCCCTACAAAGAGACTCTGCATCTGAAAGCCGTATGTCTGCTGTTCTTCAGGAAGTTTATCCCCGATAAAAGCCCTGTAAGGTTCCATAGCGGTATTGTTCGCTGCATCTAAAATCCACAACAATCCTACTGCCATCCAAATGGAAGAACTGAAAGGGAAAACGAAAAGTGCCAAACTGCAAAAAACAGCGCCAAGCAGGAAGAAAGGTTTCCGGCGCCCCCACTTCACACTCCAGGTCTTATCACTGATGGCTCCGATCAGCGGCTGAATAAGCAGTCCGGTTACGGGTCCTGCGAGATTAAGGATGGGAAGCTGATCTGCATGAGCGCCCAAAAAAGAATACAGCGGATTGACAGCAGTCTGCTGAAGACCAAAACTGTACTGGATTCCGAAGAATCCGACATTCATATTCCAGATCTGCCAAAAGCTGAGCTTAGGAATTATTTTTTTATTCATCACTTACGGCTTAATAATTTGATAATTTTTTCCCAGTATGATATCTGCCTTTTGTTTGAACTGACGGATGATGTTATGTTCGATATCCAACACTTTTTCAACAAAATCACTCTGCTCATCCCGGTTTCTTTCCATGCGTTTTTCATAGGTATCTTTATAATTACGGTCTATGAAAATACTGAAATCAAATTCATCAATACTCAACACATATGTTCCTTCAACAATAAGAACAGCAATATTGTCTGTGTCAACAGTTTCCTCAGTAACCGAATTATCCTGATAATGAACCAAAGGTTTTTTAACCGTCATGCTGCCATCTTTGAAGGCTTTTACATTTTCCTGAATGAGATCTAAATGAACTTCATGCGGTCCCACATTTTCAAAGCTTTTCAGCCGGTTCTCATGGTTACTTTTCGGAGGAAGTTTAAAATAATCATCCATCTGAATCACGAAACTTCTGATCCCGTTTTCATCAAAAACTTTTTTCAGAGCAAAAGCCGTAACTGATTTTCCACTTCCGCTTTCCCCGCAGATGCCTACAGCTATTTTTTCGGGATAAGCATCATTTTGCTTTATAATCCTGTAAATATTTTCTGCAGTATCCAAATGCTTCTGCTCTAAATTAATTACATCTCCAATCATCTTTTAATCTGTTTTAAAAATAAATAGTTTCCGTTAACAATTGATCTGTCCAGAAATTAAATCTTCATCAGAAGATATCCTGAAGCTGAAAAACACAATTGGTCTGTTCCTGACGGGATCAGCAGGTCTGTTGAATAATATTCTCTGAAACCTGAGCCTTTCTCATTGAGAAGTGTCTCATACTGGTTCAGGATTTTTAAAGGAATTTCACGGTATCCTCTTTTCTTCAGTCCCAGGCAAAGCCATCCAAGATAAATTGGCCATGACCCTCCGTTATGAAACTGATAGGGCTGATTTTTGAAATCATAACTGTAATTGTTTTCCAGTAAATTCCAGTCAGCATCCTGTGGAAATATAATGGGATAAAAGACAGGAAGCATCCAATGATTAAATTCTACATTCAACTTATCTAAAAATTGTGTAAAACCTTCCAGGTCTACATCAAATCCCAGAAAAACGGCAAGAGCATTTCCTGCAAGATCGAAACGTTCATCATAGCCGTTGGCATTCAGAGATGCCCACAGATAGGGTTTTTCTTCTGCTTTCTGATAGGCAGCCGGATGGTATTTATTTTCGTCAGAATTATTTTTCCTGAAATTGGTTTCAATCAGTTTTTTGGTGTCTTCAGCAAGATCTATCAGCTTCTTATCATCATATACTTCCGCTGCATTTTTGAAAGCCCAGTAGCGGAGAACATTATCATACAGTACATAACCGGAGGTAACATATTCGTCTGCCCAGTTTCCGCCTAACGGACTGTAAATAAGACCTCTCTGGTTAAATTCCCATGTTTTAAGACATGAAAAAGCTTTGTCTATTTTTTCCTTTAAAGTTTCTTTTAAGACCTCGTCTTTTGTATATATAATATATTCACACGCTCCGATGATCCACCAGACTGTTGCATCTGTTCTCCCGACAAGAGTACCGTAGCTGACCTTTTCCCCATCAACATTGGAAGGGATCTGTCCGTTTTCTGCCTGATAATCTGCCAGTGTTCTTATTGATTTTCCCAAACCATCCACAATCATCTGGTTTTTAATTAGGATCCCGGTAATTCCTGTCATCATAGAATCTCTTGACCAGACTCTCGCATAATTGTCTTTTCTTTCAGAAGATGCAAGAATACCCTGATCTGAAATGGCCTGCTTTATAACGTTTAAGGCTTTTTTAGTAAACATATATTTTATCAATAGGATTAAAGAAAACCAACAGCAAAAAGATGCTGTCAGTTTCTACTATAAATTTATTATTTTTCTAGGTAAGACTTTATTCATGGATGATTAAAAGTCAAACTTCACGCTCGCAGCGAAAGTTCTTCCCGGCAGGGTTCTGGCTCTGACGATTCCGTTGGTCCCCTGTAAAGTTCCTTCTTCTGCCTCTGTTACAGCCAATGCATTGAATACATTGTTTGCATTTACATTAAGTGTCAGATTTTTCAGTAATCTGTACGAGATGTATGGATTAACAATAATATAACCCGGCATGATCAGTTTGTTGCTGTCCTGCGTATATGCTTTTGTAGATCCAACTGCAAAGATACCGAAGCTCAATTTCTCAATATTCACATTCGGGTTGAAAGAATACATGACCTTTGGTGTTCTTCTCGGCATGTTCCCAATAATGGTCTGATCAATTGCATTTTTAATTTCAGCGTTGGTGTAGGTCAGCCCGGCTTTGATATCAAAATTCTTACTGATTTTATAAAAACCGTCAAGCTCTACCCCAAATGATTCATATTTATTTTCTGTTCTGAGCTGGGTGGTTGCTTCGTAATTGGCTTCAATCGTTCTTGCCTGAAATAAGGTGGTATTCAGGAAATAATTTGAACCTCTCAGTTTGTATCCTACTTCGATCTGATTAAGTTTATTCACTTTTACTGCATCTAAAGCCGGATCATCATTATTCGTATAATTATAACCTGCAAAAAGAATTCTGTCGGCAGAAGCACTTCCACCCTGGCTTACCCTTGCGAAAACCGCATTCCGGGAATTAAGGGCGTAATTAGCTCCGAATGAATATCCGAAAATACCGTATTTATAATCGACAGGAACAGTTCCGTCAACAACTGCTACTGCGAGTTCAGGCGTTTCAAGGGTCCCGTTCTGGTTAACATCGATGATCCGTGTTGTATTTTTTGTTCCTGAAAAGCTGCCCGAAACATTACCGAAATCATATCTTGCACCGAGATCAAGGGTAAGATTTTCTACAGGATTGATTTCTACCTGAGCATGCGGAGCAATCACTGAATATTTGGTATCATAATTCCTGTTCACCCCTCCGAAAGCCGGAACTCCGTAGTTAAGAAGCCCGTTATCTGTAATTTTAGTTCCGGTATTGCTTACAACATCCACCAACCGGGCATTATGATCAGACACTTCCATCAGGTAAGTATTCCAGTTCCATGAAAGATTGATGTTCTGGGTACTGTTATAAACACCGGTATTCATCTTCACTTTATTCCATTTTTTACTGATGTTGACATCACTGAAAAAATTGTTCAGATTATTCAGTTTCGTATTAAACAAGACTGTTTTCATATATTTTGCATTGCTGTCAACTGCCGTATTGGTTCCTGCATAGACTGCGCTTCCATATCCCGCAACAGATTCCAAAATTTCAGATTTACTGCCGACTGCGGCAGGAAACGGTGCTAAAAACTGACCGTCATTTGCGGCATATCTTGCTTTGGCATCGATCTTCCAGTCTGCACCAAGATCATAATTAAATTCCAATCCCACTGTTTTTGATACGGAATGCATTCCATCACGGATATCACTTTTCAGGATCTGCCCGTTGTCGCCAAAAGTAACGTCATTTCTAAAATTAGAAGACTGTAGAGCACCTGTCAGAATATTATAACTGCTCAGAGAACTGTAGTCCGGATTTGAATCTGATCCTGAAACCGCTACAGGCATCGGCATATAGGCAGCTGTGCGGTCGTCGAGGTATTTACCATAAACCCGGATACTTCCCCTCTCAAATTTCTTCAGTAAAGACAACCGGAACTGCCCTCCGTTATTGGATGTATATCCTGTTTTTCTAGGACCGTCACCTCCTCTGTAGAAACCGCCTACCCCAATATAAAAATCTTTACCCAGCGGAGTTCCATAATCTATATCTGTCCTGAAATTTTTATAGTTCAATCCTACCTGCTGGGTAATGCTCCCTCCTTCTTTCTCGCCCGTTTTAGTGATAAAATTAATGATCCCTGCCGGTGAGTTTGAGGCAAATACAGATGCAGAGCCTCCTCTCAGCGCTTCCACCCGGGAAACAAAGGAATCAAATCTTGTAAACTGATCCTGGGTTCCGAACGCAATATCTCCAAACTGCATGACCGGAAGACCGTCTTCCTGAATTAAAAGATATCTTGAACCTCCTGCAGAAACAGGAACTCCCCTCACTGTAATATTTGAATTTCCTTCACCTCCGGAAGATTCTGCACGTATCCCGGGAATAGTCCTGAAAATTTCAGCTGTTGTTCGCGGGGCAGCATTGATAATATCTGCTGACTTTAAAGTGGAGATTGAAGTACTGGTTTTAATCGAAGCTTTGGGATTGGAATTCCCGGTAATGACTACTTCATCAATCGTCTTATCTCTTATTGATACGGTATCGGTTACAGCAGTCTGGGAAAACATAAATGCTGCAATATTCATTGTCCCGAAAACCAGTAATTTCTTTACTACCTGTGAGTCCATAATTTTTTGAGTTTTTTGTTATGTCTCAAAAGTATTTTTTTTGTGGTATCAAAAAACAGATTTAAACAAATTGTTAACGGAAAGAAAATATCAAACGTTTGCGCAAACGTTTGCGGTGGATAACTTTTTAAAATTTTAACATTTAATTAAGATAATAACTGTATTTATTTAACAAATATTAACAAAAAAGTAATACCTATTTATTCTTAATTTCTCCCGATAATTGACGCTGTAACTCAAAATGAAAAGAACGACCATAAAAGACCTGGCAGAAATGCTTCAAATAAATATATCAACTGTTTCCAGAGCGTTGAAGGATCATCCTGATATCAGTGATTCTGTGAAAATAAGAGTAAGAGAGGCTGCTGAAACCTTTAATTATGTCCCTAATGACTTTGCGATAAATTTCAGAAAAAAATCATCCAAAGTGATTGGTCTCATTGTTCCTGAAATATCGATGTTTTTCCTTCCATCCATCATCAACGGGATTTCATCTGTTCTCAATAAAGAAGGATATCACTTTTTTATTCTTTCCTCGAATGATTCGTATGAGTCTGAAAAGGATCACATAGAAACCTGTATCAACTCAAGAGTAGACGGAATTCTCATTTCTCTCACAAATGAAACGAAGACCTGTGATCATTTGAATAAACTGGTTGAAATGGAAATTCCGGCAGTTATTTTTGATAAAACGGTACCTCAGACCTTATTTAACTCAGTTGTTTTTGATAATGAAAAAAATTCTGAACTGTCTGCCGAAAAGCTTATCACACATGGCTGCAAAAACGTACTTGGAATTTTTGGTGATGAAAATTTAGAAATTACCCAAAGCAGACTTCAATCTTTCAGCAAAAAAATGAAAGAATTTCCTGAAGTTAAGGCACAGATTATATTTTGTAAGTCGGCTGATCTGGTCAAGGAGAAAGTGGATCAGTTACTGGAAAATCATTCTTTCGATGGTTTTTTTGCCATGAGTGATGAGACCCTTATGGGACTGCACAGCCTGTTAATTAAAAAAAATATGAACAACACTGATAAAAAAGTAGTGGCAATAAGCGGAGGCACGCTTCCGAAATACCTCGATGAAACCTACGAATATCAGATCAATGATGGATATCAGATGGGCAGATTTGCGGCAGAAAAACTTATGAATATATTAAAAAACACTAAAGACTACAGTACGGATACAGATAAAAAGATACATTATGTATAATTTACGGTCATGCAGAATATGCAGCCCTGTTGAGATAAATATTTTTACCCGCTATTGCATTTTTAGATAAACTGTAGATAATTTCTACTGAAAAACTGGAAAATTCGTATAGTACATAACGTGAATTACTTACTACATTCTCATTGATCATTTTTCCCTGGCTTAAAACCATATCGTATTGGGTTTTATCCGGTAAATTTTTAAAGTCGTAATATGAAATATCCATGGCAGTTATTTAATGATTAGAAATATAAGTCTTAACATATTAATCACTTATATGCAATTAGTTGACCAAAAGTTTAAAACATCTTAATAAAATTAAAATATTTTATCTTATTATTTCTAAACTCAAAATTTGACATTATTCAGATTGGGTATTTGTAAGAATCTGTCAGCTTTCTGCGACACCCATACAACCGATAATAACTGAGGCTGTTTAATTCATACTTATATCATTTCAAAATAAATTGTACTTTTGCACATTCTTTTTATGCAGAAAATATTCAGATTCTTTTTTGTATCTACCCTGTTGCTTATATTTTTATATCAGGCGAGCGGAATCGGTGTCTGCATAGAACATACTCAGCATACGCGCAGCCGCAGTATTCTTAACAGAGATCATCATAAAACAAAAGGAGAAACAAAATTTTATCAGGATGACAGATGTCAATGCGCTCTTCACCTCTCAATGAATCATGTACTTTTATCTGAACATCAGTCAATTGATTTTGAAATAAGTACGACCAACAATCATCAGTTAGAGGAACCGAAGACTTTTACCTATCGCTGTACGCTGGATTTTTTCAGCTCAAGGGCACCACCATTCTGCTTTTCTGCATAGCAAAACTTTTGCTGCAATTTCTTCTCTACAGATTATTTTAATCTGCATTATTTTATCATGGAATCCGTACAATATCCATGTGGGGATATCCTTTTATTAATAGGGCTTATGTTGCCTTCAAAACAACTTTCATGTTCATCCGTAATTTTTATACTTTGGAGACCGCTGCGGTTACCTCCAGTAAACTCATAAAGTTTTCAACTTTATTACTGATTACATCACCCTTTTTATGTATTGCTCAGAATATACAGGACTCTGTTGCTGCAACCATACAGACTGTAGAAATTATCGGCAGAAAATCTAAAGATTATACTTCTGATTATTCATATGCAGCTACTAAAACACTGATAAAAAATAAAGATCTACCCCTAACCCTCAATACCGTTACAAAAGAACTCATCACAGACCGCCAGGCTTTCCAGCTGGGTGACGTGATGAAAAATGTAAGTGGCGTTTCTCCTTCAAGCTATTACAATCAGTACAATATCCGTGGGATCAGTCAAAATGAAGAAGGACAGATCATCAACGGAATGCGTACGCGGCAGTATTATTTTTTACAGCCTATGACATCCAATATAGAACGGGTAGAAGTTTTTAAAGGGCCTGCAAGTATTACCATGTCGAGTGTAGATCCGGGCGGAACCATCAATATGGTCACCAAAAAACCTCTACAGAAACCTCACCACAATATCAGCGCATCAGCAGGTAGTTTTGACACTTACAGGATAACAACCGACCTTACAGGACCGCTTAACAAGAGTAAAACCCTGCTCTACCGTTTTAACGGCGCTTATCAGAATGCTGAATCTTTCAGAGATAACGTAACTAACAGCGGAATATTAATTTCTCCTTCTGTAACATTTGTACCCAATGAAAAAACCTCTGTCAATGTTGAGATGATCATTAATAATCTTCATGGAAGTCTTGACAGAGGCCAGCCTATTTTCGGAGCTGTCGCGGGAAAAACAGATCTCTCAAGCACTCCAAAGACCTTAAACCTCGCTGCACCGGACGATTTCTTTAAGACAGGAGAATTTATCATCATGGGTAGTTTTGTACACCGCTTCAATAAATCCATAAATTTTAATGCCTCTTACATGAAGCAGCTTTGGAAAGAAAATCTGCAGGAACACCGTACCACGAATTCTTTTGTTCCGGATATCAATAATAATCCTGTTTCCAATCTTGCAATGATGCAGTTTGCTAAAAGAAAACAGCATTGGGAAGTAGACAACATCAACGCTTATTTTAATTTCAACTTTAAAACGGGAAATGCAGAGCACCAGGCGCTGATCGGTTATGATCAACATCAGTGGGAAAAACGGAAAGGCGGTGAGCAGCAGGCAGCAAGAGGATTTCTTCTGATGGACGGCTCTGCTGTTTCATCATATAATCCTGCCAATTCTGCTCTTTATCAGACAGTGAATTATAACGGAATTTTATTACCCAAACCCAATGCTACTCCCTTTGACCTGAATCCGGGTGCTCAAAATCATGAAGGTATCGGGTTTGATCATATTAATGTGATAACGGCTCTGCCTTCGGCTCTTACAACAACTCACGCTTTATACATCCAGCATTTACTGACCTGGAGAAAATTCAAAATATTATCAGGAATCAGACAGGAATGGTTTGAAGATATTACCGGTTTTAAAGAATCTGATGAATCCTCATTCCGCAATAAAAAACTGCTGTACCGGTTAGGAATCACGTACAGCCTCACGGATTATATGAATATCTACGGAACGTATCTTACCGGATATCAGCCACAATCCAACACTATTTCATTAATGCCGAACACAGCGGGCTTTACAGGATCAAAATCCGCAGCCCTGTTCGAACCGTTAACCTCAAATTTAAAAGAGATCGGTATGAAGGCAAGACTTTTCAGGAATATGTCAGTTAACGTGGCCGTATATGAGATTAACCAAAAAAATATTCTGATCAACGCCAATAATCCGGCACAACCGGACGAACTTACCCAGAGAGGAGCAGACAGAAGCCGGGGATTTGAGGTCGAATTTACCGGGTACATTCTTCCCCAATGGCATATTTACAGCGGTTACAGTTACATAGATGCTAAAATAATCAATGATGCTGACCAGCGACTGATCGGGCAGAGAAAAGAAAATACCTCCAAAAATTCGGTAAATTTCTGGACACGCTATAATTTTTCAAAAATAAATGCAATAAAAGATTTTGGTATCGGTGCCGGGCTTCTCTATCAAAGTTCAAAAATCCCCTGGTTTACCAGAAGTTTCGAACTTCCTGCCTATACGACTCTGGATGCAGCATTTTACTACTCTCCTGCAAAATCAGGTATCCGGGTATCACTTAATGTCAATAATCTGACCAACAAAACCTACTGGATAGGTGCTCAGAATTATCTCAGACTTTTTCCAGGAGCGCCAAGAAATTACGTGATGACGGTTTCTTATCAATTTTAAAATAATGCTTGCCGAAACATAGAATAGATGTGAAAAGAATAAATATAGTTTTCTGAACCTTCTGTTTTGTTAAACAAATTTTTAGCCTTTTCAAATAAATCAAAATTATTTCCCTACCCCTGAATGAAATAATTTTGATTTATTTTTTTCCTACAACAGTTTTAATCCATTCTAGAGCATATAAAATGGGTTCCTGCGATTTGGCAGAGGAAGTATTGTGCCCCAGATCAGGGAATAACTTATATTCATAAATTTTACCTTCAGATTTCAGTGTCTCTAAATGTTCGATTGATAGACCTACAGGAATCTGTATATCTTTACCTCCAAAAAGCCAGAGTCCTTTCGCTGAAGATTTTGAAAGACTTTCTACAGGATCGGTAGCTGCAAATTGATACCGGTCAGGATCATTCCGGACATGCTCACGGGCTTCGGATTCCGTATGAGTATCCCAAAAATCGGCTTTACTGTTTGTATAAAACTGAAATCTCAACTGTTGCAGCGTATTGACAACCGGACCGCTGAAAATCACCATAAAATTCACCTGTTTATTTTTAGATGCCGCTATCGGAATCACCCATCCTGCCTGGCTGAATCCCATCAGACCCAATGGAAGGTTTTTCTGCCTAAGATGGGATTTCAATTCAGAACCTGCTGCATTGGCATCCAGTGCAAGAGCTGTAAGATTGGAAGAATCAATATTGTTTGTTCCTACCTCAGGCCCTCTGTAAATTCCTTCGGATTTTCCAACTCCCCGTTTATCATAGGTAATGACCGCAATACCATTTTCAGCAAGAAATGATGCCATCCCGTCCATCCGTAATTCTTTACCCGAACCGTGCACAAGCACAATACAGGCATGTGGTTTCCCGGGAAGATAAACAGTTCCTGAAAGAGTTATTCCTTCACTTTTAAAATTAATTTCTTCTATAGTAAATGAAGATGTACTATTAAGCGGCTGATCAGATGCCTGACAAAAAAAACAATTGGAGAGGAAGAAGCATAATAAAAGTATGCAATATTTTATGATCATTATAAATGAATTGTTAAGTTTTTGTTGAGACCAATATACAATTAAAACCCCTACTCCTGCAATCTGTAAATTCTACTGATCCGGAACGGAGTCTAACATAGGTAAGATGATCTGAATTTCTAAATTTTCCATGTATTGCCACGCTTAGAAGAAAAACCACACTTCATCCGTCATATTCTATATTTTAAAATCTATTTCAGACTATCTCATTTGCACCTACACAAAACAATATTTTATCTGTTAAACTAAATTTCTGTTAAACTAAAAACAACTTATTTCATACGGTCAGTAAATTACAATACAGCACAATCCATACTAACAGAGACAACAAAAAGTTATTTAGTTAAACAGGCATCCAGCTTCATCTTATCAATCTTAAATTATCTATATTTGAAAACACCTGATTTAAAAGCAGTAACAGCACCAAAATTTATTTTCTCTGTCTCTTAATGATATTTCTTCTATTTAAAATCCTTCTAAAACCGGAATTATGAATGCTGAAAATTCATCAGAATTCAGAAAAATTAACGGTGAAAAATTATGTTGATATCTATAAAAATTCAATAATATGCGTAATATTTCTTTTTATTTAATTTGATATTTATATCGAGAAAATTATTTTGTCATTTATTTTACTGTTTTTTTAAGATTGGCTTTGTTTTTGCGAGGCAAGGGTTATGAAAACAATTTTTATCGTGGAAGATGAGACAGGCATCAGAGATGCATTACAATTGCTCCTGTCATTTGAAAATTATGATGTCCGCTCTTTTTCAAGCGTAGAAACATTCAACAAGCGAGATAAGTCGGTAACTCCTGATATTTTTATTCTTGATGTCATGCTGCCTGACGGCTTAGGTACAGACTTATGTAACCAACTGAAGCAGGAACCGGAAACTTCTAAAATCCCAGTTATGATTATCAGTGCTCATGCAAAAGCTGAGAATGTAATAAAGAGCTGTAACGCAGACGAATTTATTCCCAAACCTTTTGACATTGATGATGTCCTTTTAAAAATTGAAGGCCTGATCAGTTAATAACTGATCAAACATTAGATCAGCAAATCTATCAATCATACATCAACATAATAAAAAATGACTCCCTATCCTATGATTGGGAGTCATTTTTTTATTGTCTTCAGGAATTTTAAAATATATAAAAAATCATGTAACCGGAAAGGGTCAAAATATTATTTTACTGACTCATCAAAATTGTCATAGTAGGTAAAATCCTGGGTTATTTTACCGTCTTCAATCGTAAAAACAGTACAAACAGGCAGTTCAAAAGTTGACTGATCAGCAGCAGTTCCTGAAGAGACAAATTCTACGATAATATTCTTTTCACCGGAAGGATACGTTTTAATCACTTTATCTTTCAGGTCCGGAAATATTTGATTGAGCTCTGCGTACTTTTTTATAAAATCACTTTTCGTCTGTTTGAATATTCCCTGTCCTAAGGATGGATCTTTAAAGTCCGCATCAGGATTGTACATATCTGCCAACCTTTGCCAATCGTGCTGATTGAATAACTGAAAATAGGTTTTCACTATTTTCTCATTTTTGTCTTCAGTTTTATTCACCACTGACGGTTGAGTACAATTGAAAAGAGTAAGAAATACAGAAAGGATCAAAAAGCATTCAGATGTTGTTTTCGTTTTCATAGGTATGATATTTTTATGTTTTGATAAGCATCTCTCTGATAACTGATCATTATTATCTTCCCGGTCACCAGATATCCAATGATTAATTATATAATTTCGTAAAAATAGGTATAATTCATAAATATTTTTTATTGAAATAAGAAATTAATCACGTGCAGTAAAAACATTAGAGCTCTCTTTTAAAAGAGAGCTCTGATGTTCATCAATCTGAAAATATTTCAATATAAAAACAAGAAGATATAAAAAGCTGTATGCTATATACCTTTCCCAATATATTCCCTGATCCTTTCTTTAGGGAATAAATCTAAAACTGCATTAATATCAATAATTTTATGGTCATTAATGATACTGCGTACGGCTTTTTGTGCACCAGGCTCATTAACAAGTCTTTCTAAGAGTCCGTACACAGTAACCATTTTCTTATGGGTATTCTCCTCATCGCCTCCAAACCACGAACCGTTAAAATGATGACTGACATAATTCTTTGGGAGATCCTGTGAAAAATAAACGGAAGGATAAAGGGTTACACCGTACTTCAGTTTCTGTACAGTATCACTATACCGGTCTGCTCCGTATTCCTTTTCAAGCATTTCAGAAAAAATATCTGTATTGATTCGCTCAACGAATCCTTCCTGCCTGTCATAATACGCTGTAAAATCTTCAGAAAGTTTGTGCTTGGGTTCTGCCATCCAGAAAGCAGAATATGGAACTCCTTTTACCTCAAAACCGCATACGGCAATTTCATCCAGAAATTCATCAAGGGGAAGTTTCAGTTCCATATCGGTATCCATATAAATGCCTCCATGTTCATACATCACTTTTGACCGTACATAGTCTGAAACAAATGCCCACTTTTTTTGAGCAAATGCTTCCTTTACATAATTATTATCCTGAAGCGGAGCATTGCTCTCATTCCATTCAACGATTTCAAAATCAGGGTGAATTTTTTTCCATGAAGCAATGCAGTGTTCTGCCAATTTATCCTTTGGATGAACGCCAAACCAACAGTAATGTATTTTTTTCGGAATCATATATTTATTTTTTTGATTAAGTGAGATGATGACAGTTTTGCTGCCGCTTTCCGAATAATTGCAAATATTAAACCTTCTAAGTCTTTTTCTGAAAAATTTCAAAATTTAATAGATACAATAATTATATATCAAGCCTGAAATGAAAACAAACATATCTATTTTTTGTGAAATAAAAAGACAATGGAAAGTAAGGAATTATCAATGAATGCTAAAAACGAAAGTATTCGACGACGTTTAGCTGACATCGAAACAACATTGATAGACTTAATGGTGATCACTACGGTTTCAGTTAATTTTGAAAATATGAAGATTCAAAACGCATAACTGGTATTGATTAATAAAGTGGCACATTTATTCCTTATAAAAAATGAATAGTTTAATCCAATACTCATTTTTACATTCTCTTATGGAAAACCCAACTGAAAATCGTTATCAGCCAAAAAAATTCGTGGAAATCACAACTCCGGACTGGGTGAAAAATGCTACCCTATATGAACTTAACATCCGACAGTTCTCAGAGAAAGGCACTTTTAAAGCTGTAGAAGAACAGCTTCCGCGTCTCAAAAAAATGGGTATTGACATTATCTGGCTGATGCCGGTTCATCCTATAGGAGAAATCCACCGTAAAGGAAATCTCGGAAGTTATTATTCTGTAAAGGATTATATGAAAATCAATTCTGAATTCGGTAACGAAAATGATTTCAGAAATCTTGTGAATGCTATTCATGATGCGGGAATGTACGTGATCCTAGATTGGGTTGCCAACCATACCAGCTGGGATAATGAACTGGTCAGCCAGCATCCTGAGTGGTATATGAAATCAAGAAAGGGAACTTTTCAGTCCACTCGATGGAGGGATTACGATGACATCATTGAGTTTGACTACAGACATCCTGACCTCCGGGAATACATGACCGATGTAATGAAGTTTTGGGTAAAAGAATATAACATCGACGGATACCGATGTGATATTGCTAGTTTTGTACCGATTGATTTCTGGGAAAATATAAGGACTGAACTCGACACTATAAAGCCTGTATTCATGCTGGCTGAAGCTGAAGATAAAGATCTTCACCGACGCGCATTCGATTCTACCTATAACTGGACTCTCTGGAATATTCTTCATCAGATTGCTATGAATGTTGCCAACGCAAAAACACTGGGTGAAGCCTATCTTGCAGAACATGTTTCGATCTTTCCTAAAGAGGGGATTCGAATGAACTTCATTGACAATCATGATAAAAACTCGTGGGAAGGCAATCAATACAGTAATTTTGGCGATGCCTTAAAGGCAGCCACACTTTTTACGTTTTTAATGGATGGTATTCCACTGGTGTACAGCGGACAGGAAGCCGGACTTGATCGCTCACTTGAATTTTTTGAAAAAGATCCGATTGAATGGACCTTGCATGAAAATGAATCTTTCTATACTACTCTATTCAACTTAAAGCACAAAAATCAGGCACTCTGGAATGGCAGCCATGGTGGTGAAATGGTGCGGATCATCAATGACCGTATGGATCAGGTGATCTCGTTTGTCAGAGAAAAAAACGGCGATAAGGTACTAACCTTTATCAATTTAAGTAACGAGACAATCCTTGTACAGTTTGACACTTCTTTTGACACTGGAATCTACACCAACCTGTTTACCGATGATCAAAAATCTGTTTCTGAAACGACGATCCTCACGATGAACCCCTGGGAATACCTTGTTTTGCATCATTCGAAATAATCAATCAGGTCACAGCAAAAACCTCTATAATTTATAGCAGAATAAAATCAGAATTAAAATATCAGGTATTGGAATAGATTGATTTCTTACGATCGATGTGATTTGCTGATTAATCTTTGCATAACCATTTTACACTCTGTTAAGAGAAATATTTTTAAATTAAAACAGAGATTTATTAATTTCAATTATTTAAACAGTTGTCACCATTATCCGTTTTTTATAAAAGATCATAGAAAATGCAATTAACTATTAAAATAGCAATGATCATTTTGATAAACTTTTTTAATAAATGATGAAATATCCAATGATAGGATTTCATATCAGTTTCACTCACCTGATTTTGATGTAATAATTAGGAATAATCTTTTTATAACATTATCTTATTCTGGTTATATAATTAATAATAAAACAATTATTCTCTCATACTTATCAAAATAAATCCTGTATTATTTATAAATAATTTACAAAATTATAAATGTTCTTTCTTTTACAATGTGACAATTATCATAATGATTCACAAAGAATCATAAAGCCTGTTACAATGTAAATAATTATTTTTGTACCTTAATTTTATTAATTCTAAATAAAACACAAAGGTATTCTTATTATGCCCTGTACTATTTTGCATGAAAAAAATTGTAGCCAGTGCTTTGCTGATCTGTGGATTTTATGAGTTAGACGCTCAGACATCCAGACTTGAAATTAACGATTCTTTAAAAACCAAACTGATCGATGAAGTGATTATCACTTCTTCCTATGGAACCCAAAAGCTGAAAGAAGAAGTAGTGGGATCCATTGTGACACTTACTGATAAAGACATCGCAACAACACAGCCTTTTGAAAGTATTGATAAGATGATTGCCGGGTTAGCTCCGGGTGTACAGATTGCCAACAATACAGAATTAGGAAAACCTGTAAGTATTAACATCAGAGGTTTAGGAAGTATGATCCCTATCAGTGGTCTTTCGGGTACCTCTACACAGCCACTAATCGTTGTGGACGGTGTTATCATGAGGGAAGATATGCCATTTAGAGAAGCTTATTTCGACGGAGGTGCTACCGCCGAAATGAATATCAATCCTTTGGCAAGATTCAATTCTGACAACATTGAGAGCATTAATATTTTAAAAGATGCAGCTGCTGTAGCCTTGTATGGAGCAGAATCAGCCAATGGAGTAATTCTCATTACTACAAAAAAAGGAAAAAAAGGAAAGCCTACTTATTCCTTCAGTACTCAGTATGGTGTATCTCAAAGTATTAATAAAATTAAATACCTCAATGGTCAGCAATACTCACAAATATTTAATGATTTCAATAAAAATAACAGTAGCAATGGAAACGGAAGCTATCATTGGAACGGGACTGACGTTGATTGGTTTGAACTGATGAACGGAAACGGAGATTTTTTCAGAAGTAATTTCACAGCAAGTGGCGGCAATAAATATTTTACCTATCGGGTCGGCATTGACTATTCTAAAAATAATGAATCTAAGATAATGAATTCATTGGAAAAAAAAGGGATTGATGCTACCCTGGGATTTAACTATAAAAAGCTTAAAATTAATCTCTACACAGCTTATAATAATCTTTACAAAGAGCAGCCAAATACTTATTTTAATTTTGTGTTGGCACCGGATCGTAAGGCTTACGAGTCCGATGGAAGCTATGCTCTTTCAGGAAACAACGGTATCCCAAATCCTTTAGCGGCTGCAAACCAGAATTTAATCAATGTCAATAACAATTCATTGCTTTCAAGTCTTAATGTTAGCTATGATCTTGCCAAAGGTTTAAAAGTGAGCAGTCTTTTTGGAGTTGATATCTCAAAAAAAAACAATATTGACTGGAGATCAGGACTGAATCAAAGCGGAATGACAAACAACAATTTCGGGAGAAGCCGTTTATTTATTTCAGATGGATTCCGATGGAACTGGAGTGGACATGTTGCTTACGAGAAAAACTTCGGTGAAAAACACCATACGGATATACTTGCAGGAGTGGAACTGAGACAAAATAAAGATTCGAAAGAAGCTAATGTAGGAAGTAATTTTGCTAATTATGAAATATACCAGGATCCCTCATTAGGATCTACTTACACCTATAAAACTCTTACACAGGAAAGTAGTGGAAGAAGTATTTTTGGACAGCTGAATTATGATTACAGAAAAAAATATTTTTTATCCGCCAGCATAAGAAGGGATGAAAGCTCAACTTTCGGACCGGATACCAATGCTTCGTTAAATGGTGCTGTCGGAACATCATGGGTCTTGACCAAAGAAGATTTTCTAAAAGACAATACAGTCATCAACTTCCTTCGATTACGAGCTTCATGGGGAGTGACGGGAAATTCCAGGACTGGAAGTTACCGCTCAACCGGACTTTACAGTGTTTTCCAAAATGGCTTTATTTACGATTATGATTATGCCTACCCCCAATCTTCATCACCTCCCAACAGACTGCTGTCATGGGAAAAAAATGAAAAATGGAATGTAGGACTGGATTTCAGTCTTTTAAAAAAAATAGATTTTACGGTAGAGGTTTTCCGTAATAATATCTCTGATATGATTGTGTCCAGAGATGTGCCTCTGGAAACGGGATATTCTTCTGCAGAGATCAATGGGGCCGCCATGTATAATAAAGGTATTGAGATCTCAATGCGTGGTAACTGGATTTCAGGAAAAAATTTCAAATGGAATACTACTTTTAATATCTCCAGTGTACAGAATAAAGTAACTGACCTTATAGGACTTGAAGATTCTTTTTCTACAGCGGCAGTAGCACGTGCACAAAAAATAGGAGCTTCCACTTCTGCAATATGGGGGTATCAATGGTTAGGAATCAATCCTGCAAACGGACAGGATCTATTTTTAGTCAACGGGGAGGTAAAAGACGGAAATCAGTTCACTCCTGATGTATCTACTTACTCCATAATAGGAAATTCTCAGCCGGATTTAACCGGCGGTTTACGTAATTTTTTAAGTTACAAAAAATTCAGTCTTTCTTTTCAGGTCAATTTTGAAATTGGCGGTGATGTTTTGGTACAGGGAGAACTCATTGATAAGTACAGCATTATTTTTAACAGAAATATGAGTGTAAACGCTTTGGATTATTGGAAAAATCCAGGCGATACAGCTTCTAATCACAGACCGACAAGTAAAACAAACGTTGCAAACAGCAGCAAATATATTTATGACAATACACATATAAAGCTTCAGAATATCAATTTGAGTTATCAGATTCCTTTACAGCATATTAAAAATAGATTCGTCAAAAATGCCAATATTTTTATAGACTGCACCAACGTTTTATATTGGTACAAAGAAAAATCTCCGGCAGGCAGAAACGGTATCAGAGAATTCAGATATCTATATCCTGAAATGAGAACGTTCAGTTTTGGTTTTAAAGCTAATTTTTAATTAATCAGCATTATGAAAAAAATAATTCTTACCGCAATATCTTTGGCAAGCATTCTGGCATGCAGTGATTTTCTTTACAGCGAGCCAGTTGAAAGTATATCGATCACACAGCAATTGGGATCTAAGGAAGGAATGTTAAAATCACTTAATGGCGCTTATTATCAGCTCCGATCAACTTATTTCTCCGAAGCACCGCTTACCTATGGAGATTTAATGTCGGGTAATCTGAAGTTTTCCCCGGCGTCATCAAAAAATATCATAGTCGATGTTACCGTAGCCAATGTATACCAATTTGATGATCAGAAGATCGCAAGTAATTTAGCTCTTTTTTATTCTGATACGTATCAACTGATCAATAATGTAAATCTTATCCTACAGTATGCAGATCAGCTGCCGGACGCTTCTGTTTCTGAAATCAGTGAAATAAAAGCCGAGGCATTGGCATTACGGGCATTCGCTCACTTTCATCTCTTCAAATATTATGCTCAGAATTACACTTACACCGCAGATGCATCCCATCTGGGAATTGTTTACAATACAGAGCCTTTGAAGGTTGGTGTAGACTACCCTTTCAGAAAAACAGCTGCAGAAAATTTCATTTCCCTTCAGAATGATATTGATCAATCAATCTCTCTCTTTCAGCCCAGTCATGCAATACCGGACGGACAAAAGAAAAATTTCATGAATATAGATGCGGCGAGAATACTTGCTGCTGAAATAGCATTATGGAAAAATGACTGGCAGAAAGCCGCTGATTACAGCAATGATGTGATTCAGAATTCGTTGTATCATTTAACTCCGCCTAATGAAGTTTCAGTGAATTGGGCCGTTTCCGAATCAATTTTTGAAATTGCCAATAACAATAATAATGATTTTCCTGCTTCGTTGATTTATAATTTTATAAGTGCATCAAGTAAATCAAGTTATGTGGCAACTGATGATATCTACAGCCTGTACTCTTCAAATGACAACCGTAAGAGTCTTTTTGAGACTAAAAATTTAGAAACCAATACCAATTCAGGGCTTACCAACATTCCTTACCATTTTATAAGAAAGTATAAGATAAATACGGGAAGCTTAATTTACCGCCTGAGTCTGGCCTATTTTATTCATGCAGAAGCTTCTCTGAGATCAGGCAATACTCT
This sequence comes from Chryseobacterium sp. HNCC26DJ238, assembly GCF_057180465.1. NCBI lineage: Bacteria > Pseudomonadati > Bacteroidota > Flavobacteriia > Flavobacteriales > Weeksellaceae > Chryseobacterium > Chryseobacterium sp. HNCC26DJ238. The sequence continues at coordinate 117,861 of NZ_JBXUGI010000010.1, read as the reverse complement.
ACAGGCACTTAACGATATCAATATAATCCGGAACAGAGCGGGTCTTACAAATCTTACTTCTATCAACATGGATATTTTACTTGAAGAGAAAAGAAAAGAGTTTGTTTTTGAGAATCAGTATTTTTTTGATCTGATAAGAAATCACAGGAATATTGTGAGGAATAACGGATGTATTTCCACCAACTGCAGCCCAGCATATCCTAACGACAAATTTGTTCTTCCTATCCCTCAATCAACAATCAGTATCAATTCTGCCATGCAGCAAAATCCCGGGTACTAAGTAAATAAAAAAACCTGCCGCAAGATGCGGCAGGTCTCCATTGCAGAAAAGTGAGTAATTATTTCTTTACTATTTTAACCGTAGAAATATTTTTACCATTACTGATTTTTAAGAAATAAATTCCTGAAGAAAGTTCGGATATATCAACCGTTTCATTGGAATTGTAACTGCCATTCTTAACTAAATTCCCAGTGGTGCTGTAGATTTCTATCTGCGATCTACCTTTTGATAATAATTTGAAACTGTAATCAACTAATGTATTCGATATCAGAAGATCCTTGGAAGCAAAAGATTCACTTGTAGATAATGCTCCTCCCATTACCGAAGCCCATGAAGTTCCAAGTCGCATCTCATCAATCTCCAGGCTTCCCATATTGTTCGCCTGTCTCAAAGCAATACTTGCTACCTGTGACAGTTTTGCTGAAGAACCGAAAGCACTTGAATGATTAGGATTTCCTTCAGATGTCAAAGAAGGATTGATCCACAGACTTGTCTGTCCTGTCGCTCCTGTCATATCATACTTCAAAACAACCAGATACGTAATCCCTACCTGGTAGTCCTGTGGCGCAGCAGTACCGTAAATATCATTCATACTAGCTGCTCCCCCTGAAGTATTCAATATGCCAATATTAAATGTATTGGCAGCAGACCCTTTCCTTAAAGATAATCTTGACACCATACCCGTCGTTCCCAAAGTGCTTCCAGACAATGCAGAAAAATGGAGAAAATATCCCGGAGGAGTTGCGACAGTATTCGCAGCAAGAGAATTTACATCGGTAATTTTCAGTAAAAAGGAGACAAATGCTGTTGTCGTAATGGGCTGCGGCAGCGTAAAATTAACATCTTCTGACTGTGCGGAAGTGAGAAATGCCCTGTTTCCTACAGGAGTTGGAAGACCGGGATGATGTAAACTGTTCCCAAAATCTGATGCGGATGTTAAAGTTGATAACTGCCCCAGCGTTCCGCTGTGTGAAGACCATCCGTTGGAGGATAACGGACCCGAAAAATTAAAGCTTTCATACTGTGCAGATACCAATAATGATCCTGCTAAACTTAAAAAAGTTAATGCTTTTTTCATAATAAGTGTTATTTTAAATTAGTCTAAACGAAAATAACGAAAAAAATTTTAAGATCCAAATACAGAATTACTATTTTTGTCTCAAAATATCAGAAGATGAAGAATGCTTTAAGCTGGATTTTAATTTTAATAGTAAGCTTTTTCTTTTTTAACAATTGTTTACAAACCAATATTCATAAAGAAATATCTCAGAATCAGTCTTTTATTGATAAAATAAGAAAGCTCTATTCATCAGGGGATTCTTCAAGATGGCCAAAACCTATCCTTGACGAGATGGCAGTTCCTCATTTTTCTGAGATCGGACATCTTCCCCCGGTTAAATTTCCGGAAGACAATCCGTACTCTGCCGATAAAGCACTTCTGGGGAAAACACTTTTTTACGACCCGAGACTGTCCGTATCCGATCAGATTGCCTGTGCTTCATGCCACGATCCCGAACTGGGATGGACAGATAACAGAACTCTTTCTTTCGGACACGACCGGCAGCTGGGTTCCAGAAATGCAATGACCATCATGAATGTTGCTTATGCTAAATCACTTTTCTGGGATGGAAGAGCTGAAAGCATTGAAAAGCAGTCGCACATGCCGATCGAAGATCAGAGAGAAATGAATCAACACATTGATATTGCCACAGGGAAGATCGCAAAGATCAAAGGCTATGAAGCACTTTTTGAAAAAGCATTCGGAACTAAAGATGTAACCAAAGATAAAATAGGTAAAGCAATTGCCACTTTTGAGAGAACACTCATCAGTCCTCAGAGTAAATTTGATAAATTCATCGACGGACAGTCTGCACTTTTCACGGATGATGAGGTTATGGGACTACATCTGTTCCGTACAAAGGCACAATGTATGAACTGTCACAATTCAGGTTATTTTTCAAACAATCAATTTGAAAATGACGGTACTTCCCTGTTAGGATCGAGGCAGGAAGATCTTGGAAGGTATCTGGTAACGGGAAACCCTGAGGATGCCGGAAAATTCAGAGTCCCTACCCTTCGTGAGGTTACCCGGACAGGACCATGGATGCACAATGGAGCATTCACTCCCCTCAGGGATGTACTGACTTTTTACAGCAATGGGAATCCTGAACCTCCTAAGAAAAGGTCAACAGTATACAAAGGAATCACTTTAGTCTCTCAAAAGTCTGAAATGCTGAAGTTTTTAGACTTGAGTACTCAGGAAATTGGTCAGTTAGAAGCATTTCTGCATACTTTAAGTACAAAAACGCAGAGAATCACTCCCCCTATTCTTCCTAAATAATCAAAAGAAAACAACCGTCTGTAAAATACATGCCTGCCTTTATAATAGGATAGATACCATTTTTTTGACGTCTTAATATATTCTAAAAAAAACTTGAGATCAATTACAGTATAAAAATGGTGAAAATAATCCGGTACTTTGTAAGAAATAGTACGGCAGATCCGTCAGACAGTAAAAAAGCTTCAGCTTAAGATATCTCAGGCTGAAGCTTTTTTTAAAAAGAGAACTGATGATCCTTCAGTATTAATTTTTTATCAGCTTCTCAACCGATTGAGTCTGATCTTTAAAATTGATTTCCAGATAGTACACACCATTTTCCAGGTTTGAAATATTAATGCTCTCCCCATCCAGATTTACTGATTTAACTTTTCTGCCGGTAGATTCAAAAAATTCAACAGACTGTATTTTATCAGCATTTTTGAAATTTACTGTTTCTTTTGCCGGATTTGGGTAAAGAACAACTTTTTTACTTTCTGCCAGAAGATCACTTGTCCCCAAAGCTGCAGTCATGTTTAAGGTTGCATAGCCCCTGTTGCTTCCACTGTGCTGTGATATTGTAGTAGAGCCCCCACGTGCATAGAAAATATTAATTACCCCTGCACTGTTTGCAATCGCTGCGTCACCTGCTCCACCGGATAATGATCTGGTCGCAATGACCGTTCTCACTCCGCCGGTAGTGGTATTGCTGACCTGCGTCCAGTCCTGAGAGGCGTCCGGTGTAGGTGCAGGACCAATTCCGTTAAAAATATAGTCTCTGTTTGCAGTTGAGTTATAAATAAATCCGTCTGCACCGGATGCCATTCCTGAATTTCCGAAACCAATACCAAGGTAAGAAGTGTCTGCTCCTCTTAATGTGATTGTTACTAAAGAAGAAGAAGTATCCAGCTTTACGGTCATTCCCGTTGATCCTAAACTTACTGTGCCTGAACTGAACTGCGCATGTAATGCAGCTGTCAAAGCTAAACTTGACATAAGTAGAAGTTTTTTCATATACTAATTTTTTAAAAGGTTGATAATTTCTTTATTTTCGGTTTTCAGAGCATATTCAAAGGGGGTCATCCCAGTTGAATCTTTCATTGTCTTGTCAGCTTTATATTTCAACAGCAGTTCAACGAAATCCTTATTCCCTGATTTTACAGCCCAGAAAAGTGGTGTTGTACCGGTAGCATCTGCTATATTGGGATTGGCATTTTTTTTCAGCAATTGCTCTGCCAGATCCCGGTTATAATGCATGGAAAGTCCGGCGAGAGCAGTTCCTTCGCTGCTTTTATAATCCAGATTTTTCACATGATCAATCAGAAAATCTGCAACTTCCGTATTTCCGCGATAGCAGGCTAAAATCAAAGGTGAAAATCCGTTTTCATTGGTTTGATTGATGATATCAGGATTCTGTTTCATCAGATCTTTAAGTTCGGTAAGCGTACCGCTTCTTGCAATATCAAAAACTGATTTTGCCTTTTCCTGAGCAGATATTGATGATAGGCTCAGGAAAAAAACCATGGTCAGGATTAGTTTTCTCATTGTTTTACAAGAGTATATTTATATTCTACATTGACGTTTTCTGCTACTTTTTTCATCACCATTTTCGGAATTGTCACTTTAAAATCCGCAGTCTTTGCAACAAAATTTCCACTCATGAAAATCTTTCCGTCTTTTGAATAAACCGTTGCAGAAGATGAAACATTTTTATCTGTCCCGTGAAAATTCAAAACTCCCTGCACCGTATATTTCTGTGGACTGGCGCCCAGTTTTGATTTATCAAAATTCAGTATCTTTCCTTTAAAAGTAGTTTTCGGATACTTGGCTGATTCTGCGTAACTTTCGTTGAAATGTTCTTCCATCAGTTTAACTTTAAATTTGAAGTTTTTCACCATTGAAACAGAAGCCATCTCTCCGGTATCCGCATTAAGAATCACAACATTATTATCATCCTGTGCAAATACATCTTCAAACATAGGCAGTGAAGCTTCAATCGTTACCTTACCAGTCTTTGAGCTGTATTTCTGAGCAAAGATAAGATTGCTGAACAGCAATGAAATTATTATTAATACTACATTTTTCATATTCAATTATTTTTTTAATTTTCTATAAGACCATCGGCTTTCCATTTGACGAAAAAATTAATCTGATTCTGTGACAGGGAACCGCCCTGAGGCATTCTGAGAGGATCTCCTGCAGGCCTCTGAATCCTGTCAATAATATTATCAATATTGTCTCTTACCTGGGTATAGGTTACCAAAGGTTTGAAACTTGCAGCAGAATGACAGTTGATACAGCTGCTTTCGATGATCGGCTTCAGATCAGATTCATATTTTACCACACTGGTAATCGGCGTATTGTCCGAGATTTCTTCATACGTTCTGCTCTCACAGCCAATTAGAATGGACAGAACAATGATATATGCAAACTTTTTCATTTTAAAATACTCTGTAAAGATTAAACCCAAAGAAAATTTGTCCTTTCTCCCATTTTCCGGTTGCATTGGTCAGGTAACCGATATCGGAATTCAGCTGAGAATTACTGAATAAAAGCTGGAAAACATGACCTCCTGTCTCAATATCCATTCCCAGAGATAAAGGGTTTTTGTAGAAACTGTGATTATCAAAGTTCACAAAATATTCTGCATTGATTGATATTCTTTTAGATATTTTGTAGCGTCCTCCTAATCCGGTTAAGAATTGATTATTATTTTCAACTGACGGATCATAAAGATTTTTATGTACATACGAAGGTGTCAGCTGCAGGGAAAATTTCTCATTGAACCTTCTTGAGATAAGTGCCTGAGTAAGATATGAAAGTCTGTCACCAAACTTCAGGTAAGGATAATTTTCTTTTCTCAGGTCCGTATTCAGTCCCATTACATTATATCCTACAAGATCTACCGGAACATCGTCATTTTGTTTCAGAAGCTTATATTTTGCTCCCAACTCAAATGTCTTCATATTTGTTTCACGGGAAAGACTTAATGATATACCGTCTGTCACACCATAGATCACTCCCAATTTAGTGGAAGCATCATCCAGTCCGAAAAAATTTTTAAAACCCGTGCTTACGTCTCCGAATCTATGGGCAACAACTATATACCATTCATTTTTTGCGGTGAGTTTAGTCGACTGTCCGGTCACTATCTGAAGTGCTTTGAAAGCTGGGGGCGAGATAGAATTTTTGGCTGAAACGGTATCGATATCTTTCAGCAGATCTTCCTGAGAATAGGCAAGAACTGAAGAAATCACCGATAAAAATAAGAGAATTCTTGTCATACTTTTTTATTATTTGATGGCAAATCTACTTCTACTTTTAAAAAGAGAGCGGTGACTAATGTCACCACTCCTTCTTTAAAAAATAATTCACAGTATAGATATAATCTATTGAGCTAAGTCTTCTTTTTTTTGATAATGTCTATCGACTTGTTAGCCTGGATAATCACACCCTCATTTTCATATTTTTTTAAAATCCTGCTAACCACTTCTCTTGCTGTTCCGAGAATATTTGCGATCTCCTTATGTGAAATTCTGATTGGATGTCCTCCGTTTTCATCAATCTTTTTATGGAGTAAATCTAAAATCCTTTTGTCAAGTTTATAAAAAACTGCCTGTGTAACCATTTCCATGATCGCCACATAACGTTTGTCATATTGTTTATAAAAAAAGCGGTTAAGTAAAGGGAAATCTACAATCCAATCCAGTACCTTTGAAACAGGTAATAACAGAACTTCGGACGATTCTTCTGCACAGGCATATATCCTGCTCCTTGCATCACTGAATATGGAAGAAAAAGTCATGGTACAGCTTTCAGAAGGTTTTATATAATAATACAAAAGCTCTTTTCCATCGTTGAGTGCATATACTTTGACAGAACCCTTTAACAAAACAGGAATGTAATGGATTTTTTCTCCCTCACTGATAATTTCTTTTCGTGCCGGAATATCCGCCAGAATACTAAATTCTTCCAATTCCTTTAAAAAATCATCTCCCAGACCTTCAAATATCGTTCTGATATTTTCGTTTGTTTTCATTTATATAATTAAATATTTCTTGCTTTCAATGAAAGAACCCAATCTTACAAATTGTTATTACGGAACCGGTAAACAAACTGTAAGAAATACAACAGATCAGTATCGAAAAATCCACAGCAATATTACAGATATAATTCTCTTTTGAAATTGCAATTATACATTAATTATTTATGTATTTTATGAGTTAGTATAGAGATGAGTAGATAATGAGTATATAAAATGAGCCATCTTGTGGTAGTATTCACAAAACATAAAGTATCTGTATTCAGCAATTTACATATTTGCAGACAAAACCAGCATAAAAGGTATGTTCTGCGATCCCCTTAGATTGAGGATGCCTGATATTGCCGATAATAAAATTGATTATCCCGCTGCAAATCTTAAAAATTGATATTCTGTAAGTCAAATATTGAATATACAATATGATTTATAATCACTTAATTCAGCATCAGCGTATCTGGTTTTTTTGACTAAAGTACAGGAAGCCTTACTGATTTTTCACACTGAGCCTGACTTAGTATAATACATTTTCATTCTGTATCGCTTATTGCTTATTTACCTCCTCCATTATTTTTCTCTACGTCGGTTTTTGTATTTTCTTTCACCTTCTGATTACCAAACCGTTTAACAAATGATAAAGATACTCCATACCAGTCAGAACGGGTTGAATTTCTGAAGCTTCCTACCTGACTGAACGTTGTTGAGTCAAAATCAGGCCTGCTGAATATATTGATCAGCTGTATACTGAATTCCATCTGTGTTTTAGGAAATATTTTTGTTGCCGAAATATTGTGAAAAACATTGGTTCTGTTCGCAAAAGAGTTTCCGTTGTTCTGATTGGAAACTTCCACCCAAGCACTTAAATTGATATTTTTATTTAAAAAATTAGTATAGGACAGATTGGTAGAACCTGCCCAGTAGCTTAGATAATCTACAGCACCTCTGAGCTGATTTCGGCTGTTAAAATCACTGTTATCAAGATAATTCCAGCCAAATCCAAGATTTACACTGAGCCTGTTTTTAAAAAAAGACTGGTTGGTATTGGCATAAACATAATATTTATGAACTTTACCTGAAAAGTTTGTAGGTTCGGAAATAATCTTTTCTCCTTCCGTAATATATGCTGTCCAGTAATCCTGGTCAGTAAAGAGATACCTGGCTGAGAGGAAATACTTTTTTAAAAAACCAAACTTCATATACAGCCTGTCACTGGGATTAGGATCAAGATTGATATTTCCACGGGTATAAAATCCGTCATTGGTCGGCTGCATAAAAGGATTAAATTCTGAGTACCATGGTCTCCATAAATTTCTGTTATAAGTCAGACTCAGATCATATTTATCCGAGAACGAATATTTAACCAGAATATTAGGCATGAATGCTCCGTAGGAATCTTTTCTTGTAGCTCCCGCAAAATCCTGACGCAATCGGTAATCAATATATTCATACCGGATCCCGAATCTGGTTTCCAGTTTTTTGAAAAATGTTTTAGAATAATTTGCATAAACGGAACCGATCATATCTTCATACCTGAAAACATCTTTTGTGCTCAGATCTTTCAGGTTATTTCCATAAAGATCATTGGGAACAATATTGTTATTGAAATCAATCTTTCCTCCTACTTCAAAATTCCCACCTGTTTTACCCAACTGATAGGTATAATCTATTTTCGCATAATAGTTTCTATTCTGCACATCAGACAGCACTCCAATTTCATTCACAGAATTTCCATCTTTAACCGAAGCTGTATTCCTGATAAAATAGTTGTGGTCAGATTCTCCGTCATAATTGACTCCGAAATTCAAATCTAAAATCCTGTTTTTTTCTTTATCATAATATTTATAGAAAACATTAGTCCCTACTGTACGGTTAAGTGATGCTGACTGCTGATGCTGGTCGTAAGACCAATCCAGGACATCATTACTGGTCCTGAGTCCTTCTACTTCAGAAGTATTATTTCTTTTGCCGCGATAGAGCTCAAAAATTACACCCATCGTATTTTTCTCATCAATCTCAAACTCTGACGTAGAGGAAAGCGATGTATGCCTGCCTCTGTAGACATTGTCTGTAATACCGGAAGTGATAACGTTATTTTCATATAACGTATTTACAAATGAGTTTTTCTGAATGAAAACATTGTCACTGTAGCTTCCTATCAACGTTTGCGTAATTTTTTTCCTGTGATAATTTAAATTGAAATTGGTGTATTGTGAATTTTGTGTATTCTGTTTATTATTTAAGGTTACACTCCCCTTAAAACCTTCATCATCACGCTTTTTCAAAACAATATTGATAACAGATCCCGTTGCTTCATATCTTGAAGACGGACTTGTGATAACTTCTATTTTCATCAGATTATCCGCCGGAATCGTCTGCAGATATTCTTTCAGCTCTTTTCCTGTAAAAACAGATTTTCTGTCGTTGATATAAACCGTTACAGATTCTCCTTCCGCTTTCAGGGCATCATTACTATCAACACTCAGCAGAGGAGTCATCCTCAAAACGTCCCAGGTTGTATTTCCTGCAAGAATAGAGCTGTTTGCCACATTAAAAACAGTTCTGTCAACTTTAGATTCAACTGTCGGCTTTCTGTATGTTACGGTTACCGCTTCAATTTCCTTCTCTTTTGACTGAACGGTATCTTTCGCCGTCTGTGAGAAAATAAACCCTCCGCATAAAAGAATGACTGGTGTCACAATGGTTTTCATTAAATATAGTTTTTGATATCTATAAGACACCAAAATGTGAATACCTGTTACATGTAATAACTGTTAAATTTTGTTAAAGCATCAGCGTGGCAGTTAAGTCACTAGCACCTAATCCATTAAATCAATAACGGATGATTAATTATTGTTAAATCATTTATATTAAGCTGTAAAAACTGTTTGCGGCATATTATTATACGCTTAGTAAAATAATACGGTTAAAATCATCTTTTTTTTTCAGATAAAAGAATGTACTGCTATGTTTTAATCTTTTAAAAGCATATTATTTTTAAAAGCAGCAGTAACAACGCTATTCCTAAATCACCAAATTGTTAAATATTTTTGTTTTCCTGTCAATGGTTGCCAATTTATTAAATTATAATATTATTTTTGAAAAAATTAAAACCAATACCATTATTACCGAATCATTATCATGTATCAGATAACCGATCAACTCACCAAAATAGGATTTAGCATTACGCTTCTTAGCAATATTATTCAAAGAAATAATTATCAGAGAAAATTTAACACTTCACAATACTTCTGTATTTTTCTTGTAGAACAGGATCTGGATCTGATCGTTTCCGGAATCCAGCACCATATTAAAGGGGGATACTCTATCTTCATAGGTCCGCAAAAGGAAGTGGAGATCGGCGATACAGATGGTAAATTGGTCTATGTCATTGCATTCTCCTCAGAATTTTATGACAAGACCTCAAAAGACAGTATATTTCTGAACTCCCAGGTTTTCTTCAGCAGCCAGTCTGATATTTTTGCAGCCCCCTATTTTGGAAATACCTCTTTTAACCAGATTATACTTATTGAGAGGCTGATGAGATTTCAGACTAAAAGCGAAAGCCTTTATATTTCAGCGGCTCATAATGTAATTGAAGGGCTAATTTTAGATGCCTACCTATATGTTGAAAATCTTGAAAACAAAAAAGACAGCCGTCTGGATCATGTTTCATATGTCAACAGATTTCGGGTACTCCTCCAACGCGATTTCAAAACAGCAAAAAAAGTTTCTCATTATGCAGATCAATTAAACATCTCCATCAGAAGGCTTACTGAAATGACTGAGCACGCTTACGGTAAATCTGCAAAACAGATCATCATTGAAAAGGTTAAAAATGAATGTGAAAAAGCAATTAAATTTTCCAACTTCACTATGTCAGAAATCGCTTATGATTTGGGTTTCAGTGATGAAGGTAATTTCAGCAATTTCGTAAAAAAACATACCGGAAAAAAACCTTCTGAAATGAGGGAGTATTCAACATAAATTTGTAGCTTTATCTGACCAAGTCATTTATTTATTATGTATGTCAGATATATGCTGCTCCTTTGCCTGTTAGGCATTTCTGCAATTTTATCCGCCCAGGGAACCGATCAGGCCCGTCTGAATATCAGGATTTTTCCTGTGCAGAGTATGTCTGTTTATTCATCACAAGATTCTGCAGAAAATCGGAAACAAACTTCTCCTGAAATCTCCTCTCGTGAAATTACAGTATCGAGTGTTTACGGATACCAGATACAAGTCCGCAGTGAAAATAATCCGGTCTATAAAAAAGAAATGACAGCTTCACAAAAAAACAACAGTAAAAACTGCGAAACCAATCCTCTTTTACTGTATGCGAGCGATCTTGCCGAGATCAACAGAAAACTCCACCTTAAAAATGTCATTTCAGAAAAACACCGTGCTGCGGTTGGCTGCATAACAGACGACGTCAGTAAAATGTATGTTTATACAATTATATCACAGTAGGCTGTTAAGAAAATATGAATTTTTCAATATGCTTTGAATAACAACATTATTTTTCCGGCATTTAAAAATTTCATCAATTACCGAAACTAAATTGTACAATTCGCAATCCAAACACCATAAATGTTAAAATAATTATTCACTATAGTAACATAAGCTTAAATATAGATTAAAATTAATTAGATTTTCAATGATATATTTTTGTTAAATTTCACAAAACATTAGTCTTTTTTCACAATCGATAATTCCTGCAGGCATCATACCTTTGCGCCAGAAACAACGATAAAAACAATATAACTAAACTTTAATGAAAAAACTAATCATTGCATCCCTGGTATTACTAGGTGCAGTAACCATCAATGCTCAGAATGTAACCCTTAATGTGAGACTTAAACCAATCCAGACCCTGATCGTTAACAATCTTCAGAAAACAGTTAACCTTGATTATGTAACAAAAGACGATTACAACAATGGGGTGAGTTCAGTCAACACTGATCATTTGAACATCTACAGTACAGGTGGATTCCAGGTAAAAGTGAAAAGCGCCAATGCAGCACTTCAGAACGGAGCAAAAACCATTCAGTCCAACACGATCCAGATTAAGGCAACTGCAGGATCTGAAGCAGTTAATGGAGCTCAGTACGCACAGAACGTTCAGCTTTCAGCCAATGAAACAACTTTGGTAACTTCTTCAAACGGAGGGGTAAATAAAAAAATCAGCATCGAATACAAAGGAGCAGGAGGTAATGCATACTTAGATAATTATATTGCAGGACAGGATCCGACAGTATATACAACAGAGCTGACATACACCATTGTCTCTCAATAATCTTAAGAAAACATAATTGATATAGAAGTGTTGCATTTTTGTGACACTTCTATTTTCATTAAGCAATTTTATATGAAAAACATTTTTCATCTGCTGGTGTTTTTATTAGTAACCGTATCCGGTATTTCCAATGCCCAGACCGGTATATCAGTATCGCCCCCGCGAGTATATTTTGAGTCTGCTCCTGGAGTAAGCAATACAGAGAAAATAACGGTGACCAACGTCAGCACAAAAAACAGTCTGGATTTAGCACTAAGCCTCGGTGACTGGGAATATGACAGTAAAGGCGAAAATCAGATGTACCCTCCCAATACTTTACCGACCTCCTGCTCCAGCTGGATTACCTTTAAAAAAGAAGACGCTTATTTTTCCCTCAAACCGGGCGAAAGAAAAGACATTGAAGTAGTCATTACTTCACCTAATATACCAAAGGACAGTCTTACCGCTCATACTGCACTGCTGTTTGTCAGCCAGATGAATCCTGTGGATGATGTTGACAGCAAAGGAGCGAACATCAAAGTCAGCATACGGTCAGGAATTAAGATTTTTCACAGAACCACGGGAACAAGTATCAAAAAAGTAGAGATTACTTCCTTAAAATTTGATCCTGTTAAGAAAAGTCTTGTCCTTCATTTTGAAAACCAGTCTGTAATCTGGGTTGACGGTAAAATTTTAACAGATATTTTAAATGTAAAAACCGGGAAAAAGCTGACACTGAACAGTACAATCTTTTACACCATGCCGGGTAATAAGAGAGAATTGGAGATTCCTGTAGACACAGCACTGGATAAAGGCCAATATACAGCTTCAGTACTGATGGATTACGGTGATTCAGCAAACATGGAAATGGGTGAATTAAATTTTAGTTATGATTAAGAAGTCCTGCATCATATTCTTTCTGTTTTGCACGAACCTGTTTCTATACTCCCAGATATCTTTCACATCCTGGACCAACAGTTACCTGCAGATCAACTCTTATCAGGGAAATATTAATCCTGATGCCTATACCGTAACATTTGCGGGCAACGGAAATTTCAATATCCCTAACTGGAGACTGTCAGCCAGATTAAAAGGCAGCATAACCGCCAATAACGGAACATATACTTTCCCCGCTAATATGATTTCCTTTCAGCCTGTATCTTCATCAGGTCAGGCATATCCCAATCCAGTGCCTTCTATTGCAGAGATAGGGATTCCTGCCAATACCATTGTAACGGAAGGAGCAGATTTTCTGCTGGTTCCGAAATCAAATGCAGCATTGTATAATCATCCGAGCCAGCCCAACGGATATTATAACCTGCAGCTGAAATTCAGTCTGAGTGTAGCCGGCGGATCCTATTTGGGAAATTATCCTGCATGGATTACCTTTACAGCTCCTGTGGAATTCACAGCCTATGATCAGAACAATGCTGTCATAGGAAAGGTTGATCATCAGTTTCAGTTCCAGATAGGTGCGCTTTCAGGAAATCCACCTTCTGCTAATGAGCTTTCGTTAAAGGTCAATGCAGCAGCCAGCAACGGACTGCTTGAACTCAGCAGTATCCAGGATTACACCGACGGAAAAAGTGTCACCTACCCCAATGCGCTTTCTGTAAAAACGAATACCAATTATCAGATCACCGTACGTTCCGTTCAGAATAACTTTTCATCAGCCGGTGGAAAAATGATCCCGGTCAACAGTGTTCAGCTTACACTGGTTCCTGTGATGCAGAATTCTGCTACTTTTCTTACTACGGTAGCATTGCAGATGAATTCACAGACTGTAGCCAAAGGACCTTCCACACAAAACTCTTTTATAGACTACAGCATTAAGTACTCCACTCGTCCGAATGACGAAAACCTCATCAATGCAAAATCCGATGAATATTCTGCTACGCTGCAGTATGAAATAACACCACAATAGTACACACCTTGCCTGTTCATAATATTTTAAGATTTTTGACTGCCTGTCTATTCATGATGGTGCAGTCTTCCCTGTACAGTCAAGCTACAAAAGACGGCAAAGAGGTTTTTATAGATATTCAGAAGCAGACTTACAGCCAGGAAGCACGAATCGTTGATCTTGTAGTGTCAGTCACCAATAACAGTCCTGAAAACTTCAAAGGCAGACTGAAAATTTCAGTTCCTAAAGGATTTAAAACCATTCTTACAGAAGATATCAACCTGAATATCAATAAAAATGAAAAAAAATTTATCTCTGTAAAGATCCTGGTAAGCGAAAATGCAGGAGCAGGTGAAAACAGTATCCGAATTTTACTAAATAACGAAAAGGATAAAATAACGGACGAAAAAACAGTGTCCCAAATAATCGCAGAGAACAATATTCTGCAGATGTCAGCTGAAGCTCTTCAGATTTTCAGGAAAGATGGCCGTGATTCTTTACAGCTGAAAGTTAAAGTAAGCAACAGGGGCAATATGCAACAGAAAACAACGTTGGTTTTTAAAATTCCTGATTACAGTGACCACAATCTTTTTATAGAGCAAAATGCTACAATCAGTCCTCAAAAAGACACGATATTTACGCTTCATTTTCTGCCATCGCGTGAAATGATGAGCCGCAACAGTTTTTTAATTTCAGTGACAGGTTTCCGAGAACCTACCAAAGAGATATTCGGGACTGTGGGAATACCTGTACGGAACATCTCAAATACTCAGAAATTCCAGGATGAATCGGGAAATGGTTTTGACAGGCTTACAAAAAATTCCGTTACATCAAGCTACCGTAAGATCGGGCGTGATCTTGACATTTATCAGGTTATTGGCTCGGGAGGCTTTAATGTTCCTTCAGGGTATGTATTTCTCAGCGGAAATTTTTTCATGATGAATTCTCAGACCGATCCGATGGTTAACAATACCTACATCTCTTATCGAAGGGAAAAAAGTGAATTTACGGTCGGAAATATCAGTAAGCTTTTAGAACTGTCCCTGTTCGGGCGGGGAGCTGAATACAGTTTTTTGAACAGTACTCAGGATAAAAAGGTTGAGATCGGGTTTGTAGAACAAAGTTTCAGTTTACTTGAAAAAAACTCATTCCTAAAAAACGGATACGGATTTTACGTCAGAGGTCTCATCAATCCTTTTAACTATACCAGGAATACATCAGCGGTTTATATCTTTAAAAATGATCCTTTTGAAAAAGCCACCCATCATTTGTTGGGAACCGAAATAACCCGTCGCATCAATAATTTCTGGCAGACTTCATCAAAGCTTTACGGTGGATACAGTATATACGAAAAAAGTACTGAATCAAGACCATCGGTAGCTGCAGAATCTCAGTATTCAGGACTTGTCGGTACAGTGAACCTGAACGGAAATTTTTTCTTCAGCTCAGATTATTATCCGGGAAACAGAAGAGGGAGTATTCAGATTCAGCAGAATGCCAATATGTTACTGCTCAAAAAGCACAATATATACAGCAATGTACTGTATTCTGATTTTTCACCAAAATACAATTTATTCAATTCTACTATTTCTTCGAATAACTTCAGATTTGAGTCCGGGATAAATCTTGCAAAGACGAGTACGCTCACCTATTCTTTTGCATATCAGTACCAACTGGAAAGATCCAACTCGTACAATACTTTTTTTTACCCGGTCAATAATAACCGCGAACTTACCATCAAAGCTCACCGGCTTGTAGAAAATACGACATGGCTAAGTGAAAATAAAAAACACTCTGCCAATATCAGCATGGAGATGGGAGCCGCACAATATCCTGAATCCGACGAATACCTTCTTCAGTCAAAACTTTCTGCCAATTACAACTACAGAAGAATTAATTTTACCGCTCAGTATCAGTATGGAGGTTATTACCTTTCCGAATATGCATTTTCAAGAATATCAGGTTCCGAAAAGTATAAGAAGCTAAGTACTTCACTCTTCTATGGTACGAATGCTTTTAAAGAAAAGCTGAATATCAATTCAGGCATTGCTTTTACCGATGATAACATTTATGGGCGGGCACCTTCCGCATTCTGTAACGTAAGATGGAACACCCGTTTCTATGAATTTTTTGTTAATTCGTCATGGTATAATTACAATTCGCTCAGTCTTCAGAATAACATTTTTACGGTAGAGGCAGGAATCACGGTAAACCTTCACAGTAAATCCCTGAGCACCCGGAAAAAATCAAACCTTCAGGCAGTTGCTTTTTACGACATCAATAATAACAATGTGTTTGACATTGGTGAAGAGGTTGCAGCAGACTACCTGATCACCATTAACAATATTGCCTTCACCACAGATGCTGCTGGAAAAATTTTCTATCAGAATATCCCTTTTGGAAGATACACCTTAAAACAGTCGGTGCAGCAGGGCTGGTATTATGATGAACGGATGTTAGACATTGACCGGTACAAAAGCACAGCAGAAATTCCTCTGCATCAGAACGGTACCGTAACAGGAAAGATACAGTATCAGTCAGACAGCAGAACTGCTTTGGATTTTGTGCCTAAAATCAATGGAATACAGTTCAATATTTATCGGAATGATATTCTAATGGAGACCGTATACAGCAATGACAATGCGGAATTTATCTCGTTCTTGCCGGTGGGAAGCTACACGGTCAGGATCAGAGACGAGAGCCTTTCTGCCAATACCTACTGTGAAAATCCTGTGACAGGCTTTATTGTGAAGACCGGTGAAATCAAATCTCTTCCGGCATTCGTGATCAAAGTAAGAGAGAAAAAAGTTCATTCGAAGAAATTTACGAATTAGATTAATGGTCTATATCATACATTGCAGAATGCAGGACATCCCTGCCCTGCATTCTACGACTTTGAGTGCCAAATTTTCAATCTTCTATCCTGAAATTGAAATCTAATGGAGCTGCACTTTTTTAAACACCTGTGATCTGTTCGATTCTTATAAAAACTTTTTGCTTGACAACTTCTGTGTTTGAAGCACTGGGGTCCATTCCTGCCATGACCGTAACAATGTAAGCCACCTTCGACGTAGTAGAGGTGTCAATCCAGCTGTAATATCTATACTCCGGCCCGTTACTGTTTGCATTGTAAATTCCCTGATTTCCCCATGCACCTGTACCTGCTGTAGCTGTTGATAAACTTCTCCAGGTATTTCCGGTTCCTCCTCCCGGTATGCCGGCAGGAATGTTCAGGTTTCCTCCTGCATCTGTAATCTGCCGTCCGTAAAATGTGGAATAATTCCACATGAGGACTTTGTTTGCAGAAGTATTATTTCTGATCAGAACATTATTCTCTGTACCGCTGGTAGTGGGAGTTGTGTTGTTATGCGCCGTGGCAGCAGCAGTCTGTAAAGAATGTCTCATAAAGACCTTTATTGTATAGAGCCCATCGGGAGTTTTAGCATCTACTGAAAAGCCTTTTACCCCTGTATCTGGATCCGTTACAAATTTCATATAGTCCATTACTGCACGTGTTTGTACATCTGCATATACCTGGGTTCCTACGGTGACAGAACTACACCCGGTGAAGCCCGGATTAGCCGCAATAAAAGGAGCGAGATCGAAGCTTATCCCAGCAGGTGATGATTGGGAAGCACTGGGTGTACCCTGTATGGTAAACACCAGATTACCTGAACCTGATTCTAATTTTCCTGATGTAATAGTCGCTGTAATATTCGGATTCCCTACGGAAGTAAGAGTTATACCGTTATACCGACCTCCGTTTGCACCCGAATAATGGATTTTCAAAACCGTTCCTGAAATAATTGGGGTTGGAAGATCACCATCAATCTTTTGTGAGGGATCCAGAACTGCGCTGCTACAATTGATCGTAGTTACAGCTTCTGTACTTGACGAATTATCTATTGTCCTCCATTCTGTACCGTTCCAGAAATAGTACCCCCGTGCCAGGGCAGTTCCTTTATTATAGATTAGAAGTCCGTGTGGCTGATTGCTTATATTATTGTCACCGTCAGAATTGAGGTCCATATTACTTGATGTCAGATTGACCTGTGGAATCAAAATCCCTTTGTCATCGGAACTGATATCCAGCATAGCATAAGTATTGGGCAACGTATTTCCTATACCTACCTGCCCAGATGCCGTCACGACAACATCATCTTTTTGCTGTATTGCCGTCGGAGTTCCAGTCACAGCATTATTTTTTCCGCCATCTACATTAAAGACTCCCTGAGGATTTCCGGTATTTATCCCTACCTGTGCAAAAGTGCTGAATCCTGAATAGAAAAGCATTAATAAAAGTAATTTTGTTTTTTTCATTTGTATAATATCTAAAAGTTGTAGTAAAATATTTTTTGT
This sequence comes from Chryseobacterium sp. HNCC26DJ238, assembly GCF_057180465.1. Lineage (NCBI taxonomy): Bacteria > Pseudomonadati > Bacteroidota > Flavobacteriia > Flavobacteriales > Weeksellaceae > Chryseobacterium > Chryseobacterium sp. HNCC26DJ238. The sequence continues at coordinate 99,691 of NZ_JBXUGI010000010.1, read as the reverse complement.
AATCAGAATGATTTAAATGTGGATGGCGGCAGTCTGATTATCTGCACCATCGAAAACAGCATATATGACCTCTGTGTCATAAAAACATCTATATAATTATTGGAATAAAAAACAAACTCAGATCAATGACGAATGTTGATGGAACAGCAAAGCAATTGTAAATACTGACAATAACAGTCTCTATGTCACGACTGTTTATCATTACATTATTTTGAAACAAAATTATCCAAAGAAAGTACTTTAAGCTAAAAAAAACTACCCTCGTTTACACTCGCGTGAAAGATAGAGGGTAGTTAAAAATAGTCTAAATAGCTGACATCCAAGTTTTTGAATTGCTACCCGAAGAAATTCTAAGTTTTTTTCTCAACCTGTACTTTTTACCTTCCACAGACTTTATTGTAGAGTCTGTATAGATTGCAATCTGTTTTGTAGAGAATCCAAGCTTCAGCATAGCGCAAAATTTAAGGTCAGAAACGGTTAGAGGCACAGAAGCAATATCATGCAGTTCTATGAAAAAATCCGGGAAAAGTTTTTCAAATTTTTCGACAAAAACAACGTCATTGACGTGTATCAATTTGATAACTTCTGCAATTTTGACATCTGAAAAATCTTCTTTCGTCAGTATTTTTTTTAACCTGTTTACTTCAGTATTCAGATGATGAATCCTCTCGCTTTTTAATAAGTTTCTATGATAAATAAAAAAATAGCCTGCTTTTTTCTCAAGAATAAAAAAAAGATTAACAGTCATCAGAAGCAAAATACATGTGATATTCAGAAGCAGTAACTTATGACAATAGTTTCCTAAACTAAGATCCCTCTCCACGATGGTAAAATTGCCGATAGCAGAAGCATAAAGACTGACAATAATTAAAATAAAGAAGAAGCCTAATAAAAATTTATCTTTCTTAAAACTGAATAATACCGGAAGACAGGAAAGTAACGGAAAATAAAAAAGGTACATCCCGCTTTCTAAACCACAGAAAGAAGAATAATAAGTAACAACGCCTGTTAAGATGGTCAGATATAACGATATGAAGTATCTTCTTTCAATATTAGTCGTTAATAAAAACCTGACTAAAAATAAAGATGAAGAAACTGACACTAAAAACAGGCTATCTGTTGTAATACCAAAGAAAAAGAAATTACAAATACTGTGGGATACCAATATCAAAACACATATAACAACATACCTGTTCAGTAAAATTACAGAATCCTTAGCATCCTGTGAATCATTTTTTCTTATTCCATAATACGAAATTAATTCATACAATCTTTGCAAAAACGCAATTAAAAATCTCATCATTTTGTGTTTACATAGAAAACGAATTTAAAATAAATTCATCACCTACATTCTGTTGCAAAAATATAAAACTTAAATTAAATATTAAATTATCTGGATAACCAACCGAAGTATAATGACAATATCCCCTAAAAAAGCTGTCCTGGCAGTGAAAATATCAAATTTTTAAAATTTTCAATACTTTACATTGTTTAATTCAATTGATTTAGATATTGTAAAAATATATATTTCCGTAAGCTAATTTTCTTGATCGTATCAGCACTACCCTAACCGGATGATCTCTGTAAGTTTAATTGATCTTTCAGTGCAATATAAATCAACCCACAAAATCTTCAAAAAAACAATCAGTGATCTCATCATTATTGTATTTAAATCAAAAAATGAATTTATATATCAAACCACAACGAATCAGCATTTCATGACGAATATTTCCCTCTGAAACATTTTCTATTGTCTTACAGCTTCAGAATGTATGACATGGCTGTCCTGTGTTCTGCAGTTTGAGTTTCAGTATTCAAGCCTCAAAACCGCCGAATTCATCTTGGATATATCAAGGATATATTAAGATTAAGATCTCCGTGGTCATTTAAATGCCGGATTATATCTTTTTGCTTATCAATTCCAATTGACTGCTTACTTAAAAACAGAAATATATTGATAATGTCACCTGTCTGTTGGTAATCTTCATATTATCTGCTGAACTGTACAGAAAATAAAAGATGCGGGACATTACTATCCCGCATCTTTAAAATCTTATTTGATCAAGCTTTCAATATTTAATAAGATTTATTAATTACTGTGTATTTATACCTTGAAATTCCGCTTGTTAGATTGCCCACGCCATAACGTTTGCAAACAATACTGAATTATAAACCTGCAAACTTCCTGCTGAATAACCATTCCCGGCAAAACCATAATTTTTTAATAATGGAAAATTATTGGAATCAGTTACAAATGGCTGTACAGTAAATCCGGGGTACTCTCCGTTTGCATAGAAATTTGCCAGGAAACCACCATCACCAATCCAAAATAAATTCAGAGAATTATGCTTAAACATAGTAACACCATTATTAGTCGTTGTCGAGTTAATAGCTGAACCTCCTGAATAGGCAGTTATCGCTGATGACGGAACATTCTGAAGCATAATAGTCGAGGATGAATCTTCACCCCAATGTTTCCCCCTGATATCACCAAACGGGCCATTTAAAATTTTATCATTCTGATTTATCAGAGGATATACCGCACCTGCAGAATATATTGATGAATAAGTGATTGCCGGAGAAGCAAATACATCTCTCAAAACATTCACATGGGGAGTTACTTCACCGGAACCGTTAGCATTATCTGTCATTAAAATCAGAACACCTCCCTGATTAAGATAATTTACCAAAGCTGTTCTTTCTGCGGCATTAATGATATAATGGACAGCTATAATTACAATATCAGGCTTTTCCACCGCATTCAGCTGTGTTAAAAGTCCTCCTGCCGAAGTTACATTTACATGAGTAAATCCCTCTGTCTTGACTAAACTTGTTGCTAATGTCCCGAAGTTTTGAGGAGAATTCAGTAAATTATATGCAGCCTTTTGACCTGCTGCAAAACCATAATCACTATTATAGCTTACGTGAACAATCTTTTTTACAGGTACAGCAACAATGATATTTACATTACAGGTTGTAGATACCGCTCCCTGACTGTCTGATGTAATTGTCAGTACTTTGGTTGAAGTGGAAGAGGGTGTTCCGGTCCCCTGTAGTGTAATATTCTGGACTCCCGCTGCCGTGAAAGTACCTGAAGCACTAAATGAAATTCCATCCACGGTATTTGTTGTAATGGTATAGCTGCCCAACGCCGTTACATTCATAGGTAAAGTAATGGTATTATTTGCTGTAAGTGCTGTACCTACTTTATAAACTCCGTTCACGGTGGCGCGACTACAGCTCATGGTATAGGTACCTGCAGCTGAAAGTACAGTAACAGTTTTTGTCGGTGTACAGATTACATCTAATCCATTTGCATTGATTTCCAGATTATCCGTCTGAACAACTGATGGTGTTCCCTGAGCTACTGCCTGTATTGTATAAGAACCTGTATTCAGGAAAGTACCTGTTACAAAAAAGCTGTAACCGTTGGTAGTTGTTGCTAGAAAAGTATATTCCCCTGCTTTGGTAACAGTTACAGGAATTGAAAGATAATTAGACGCTGTAAGCTCTCTGCCTTCGACGTAAGTTCCTCTTAACTCTATACCTGCACAGTCAAAAGTAAATTGAGATTTACCCAACTGACCACAAAGGCTTTTCCATTCCTGCTCAATATTATTCCAGTAATTATAACAATCTTCTGTTGTATTGTAGATAAGCATACTGTTTTGTGCATTATTCATATTTGGTGTAAGCTGCCCATCCCTCTGGGCTTCTGTATAACGCTGAATCAGGACACCACTGTATTTATCAGGATTTGCACTTGAGGGATCAATTCTTTCGGAAATATGTAGTCCTGAGTATTGAGCCGGTTTATCTGTATTGATACCAACCTGTCCGAATATATTGATATTTATAAGGACTATCAGCAATAAAAAATTATTTATTATTCTCATCAATTTTTTTTTATATGTTAACTATATTGATTTTTTCTAAGTCTAATTATCTGAACTCAGATTGTTATTTTGTGAAGATGCAGAAGCCCGGGCGGCGGGCGTATTATTTGAAAATTTAATTTGAACAAATATAATTTTGAAACAGCGTTTTTATAAAATGCAACACGTTCTTCAAAACCTGCTGAAAAATTGATTTTCGACCTTTTTAAAATGAATAGCTGAAGATCACATTTGGTTGCGTCCTGAATTACAATTATGGGAAATTTACTTGTTAGAGGTAACATTCTATCATCAGTGTAATTTTCAAAAGTAATTTCCAGGTTGACTTCCTCAACTTTTGTATTTACTTCTTTATTTTTTAATATATATTGCTGTTTTTATTCTAGTAGAATTGCGGTCTGCAAAAAAAGAAAATGAGAAAATACACAGAGAGTATCTTCTCTCAAATTTTAATACAATAAATAAATGATTGATTGAACCTTGAATTTATTATCATTAAAATCGTCTTGACCTATCAATTTTCAAAATCTTATTATATGATAAAAGATTGGTACAAAGATATTTTAATGAAACAGAATAATTTCAATTTATCACCCTCTTGTTATCTCTTAAGAGTGAAAGTGAGGGTATTGGTTAATGCTAAGTATCTATATATCAGTTTTTTTTAATTTCACTTAACTCTCATTCAGCCACGGACTGTTTAACGAAAATTAAGTCTGACTCCATGCAAAAACATGCCTCTGCTGTAAGATTTTTTTACAAAATTATTTCAAGGGACTGTTACTTACTAAAAACACATCCTCGAATTCATAATCATGGGTAAATAAAGTATCTGTCCCACCTTATCATAGAGCCGACATCCATGTTTTTGAATCATAATCCGCTGATATCTTAAGTTTTTTTCTCAGCCTGTATTTTTTGCCCTCTACAGACTTAATGGTGGTACCTGTATAAATTGCATTCTGCTTTGTTGAAAAACCAAGTTTCAGCATTGCACAGAATTTAAGATCAGAAATTGTCAGAGGAGCCGAAGTAATATTCTGTAATCCCAAAAAGAAATCAGGAAACAGTTTTTCAAAATTTTCAATAAAGATAACGTCGTTAAGCTGTAATGATCTGATCAGTTCTTCAATTTTCTGTTCCGAAAAATTCTCTTTATTGAGTAATTTCCGAAGTCTTGTAATTTCGCTGTTTAAATGATCTATCTGCTCTCTTCTTAATGTGTTTCTATACAGTACAAAAAAATAATCAGTTCTTTTTTCGTAAATAAAAAACAGATTGACAGCGAGAAGCAGTAAAATATCCGTAATATTCAGTAGCAGCAGTGTGTTATTATAGTCACCTAAGAAAGGATTTCGCTGCACAACAGTAAAGTTTGTGAAAGCCGAAAGATAAAAGCTTAGAAGCATAAAAATGAATAGGAAAATCATTAAAAACCTGTCTTTTTTAAAACCGAAGAAGACAGGTAAGGAGGAAATAAGAGGAAAATAAAAAAGATACATCCCGCTTTCAACGCCGCAAAAGGAAGAATAATAAGTAACGATACCTGTTAAAATCACCAGTGCGCAGGAAATCAGGAATCTGTTTTTTACATTGTTATTTACCAGAAACCGTGCGAAAAAAAGCAGTATTGAAAAAAAAAATAATAGAATACTATCTTTTGTAATTCCTAAAAATATAAGATTACAGAGGCTGTGACTTACAAATATCAGGAAGCATATAACAACATACCTGTTAAGTAAAATAATAAAATCTTTTTTATTTTGTGACTCATCGTCATCCAATCCGTAATAAGAAATTACTTCATACAATCTCCGTAATCGCAAATTTAAAAATTTCATCATAATTGTGTTTTAAAAAATGAATTATTTAAAACTCATTCATTCTAATACTATATTTACAAAAATATAAACAGCACAATATTCAGATATTGATCTATATCAATAAATAGATATCAGCAGAAAAAGTAAAATATTGAGTAGATATTTATGCTGACAACAGAAAGTTTACTTTCTGATCAATGAAAAATTCTTCCGAAATACGGTCCCAGGTTAATTCTCTGCGTGAAAGTATTTCTCAGATCTATGTGCTTCGACAAATAAGAATTTACCGCAAAACTATTTTAAGAAAACATTCCTAACTAAAAACACACCCCCTTATTTACACTCACACGTGTAACCGAGAGATCTGTAAAAACCTATAATAAAATTAAATAGCTGATATCCAGATTTTTGAATCGTCTGTATAAGGAATGTCGATTTTTTTTCTGAGTCTGTATTTTTTACTTTCAACAGATTTGATGGTAGATTTTGTATAAAGCGCAATCTGCTTGGTTGAAAATCCCAATTTCAGCATTGCACAGAATTTAAGATCAGAAGTAGTCAGCGGAACATTGGACAGGCGTTTTAGTTCAATAAAAAAATCAGGAAATAATTTTTCAAAATTTTGAATAAAGATAACATCATTCAACTGTAAGGATTTTATAAGCTCTTCGATTTTTGTTTCTGAAAAATCTTCCTGATTCAGTAATTTCCGGAGCCTGATCACCTCTTTATTGAGATCATCGACCTGCTCCCTCCTCAAAGTGTTCCTGTACAAAATAAAAAAATAATCAGCTCTTTTTTCAGCAATAAAAAAAAAGTTGACTGCAACAAGCAGCAAAATACTGCTGATGTTAATAATAAGTAACTGATGGGCATAAGTTCCTAAAAAAGGATTTTTTTCTACGAGGGTGAAATTTGTGAATGCAGATACATACAGACTTACAATAATCAGAACGAAAATAAAAACTGCTGAAATTTTATCCTTTTTAAAACTGAAGAAAACAGGCAGACATGAAAGAAGAGGAAAATAAAAAAGATACATTCCGCTCTCAACACCACAAAAAGAAGAATAATAGGTTACAACAGCAGTCAAGATGACTAAAACTGCAGAAATAAAGTAGCCTTTCCTTATTATATTACTGAATGAAAACCAACAAAAGAGAAGGATCATAGAGAACACAAATAAAAACACACTGTCTTTTGTAAGTCCTAAAAAAATAATATTGGAAAAACTGTGAAATATGATAATCACGAAACATAAAACAATATACCTGTTAAGTAAAATGACAAAATCTCTGTCATCATGTGACTCATCCTCTCCCAGGCCGTAGTACGAAATCATATCATATGACCTTAGCAAAAACGATTTTAGTAATTTCATAATAATCGTATTTATGTTATAAAAAAATTAATTTTTACAACACGTTTATTCTCATTTTATTTTAACAAAAATATAAAACTTACTCATTATACATTACAATAAACAAATAAATTAAGCAGGTAACTAAGATCAATTAAAATCAAACACAACCTAATTAACTATACAACAGTATCTTAAAACTATTTTATCATATAACCGGCATAAGTATCTGTTTAATTAAACCATAGGAATTTTGTGAAATACTTTCTGTGAAATAAAAAAATAATATTAGTTCATAGTAATTTATGACTGGAATATCCTTAAATAATATATTTTCATCCCTGATGATTTATTCAGTGGAACAGGTAAATTTCAGAATCAAAAACTGACTGAACCTAAAAAAATAACCTCGTATTTCAATCGGATAATATTTTGTAAGTTTAAATGATCTTATTATGCAACCTGAATCAATCCATGAATCAACGAAAAAATAATCCCTGGAACTTTTGCAATACCGAAAAGTCGATGATATCACCAAATGGCCTTTACAAAGCAGTTTATTATAATCTAAATGAAATTGCAATGGGAGCTCCGCTCGGAGGCCCCTGTTGCGTAGAGACATCAGATGGTGTAAAAATAAAACTGCGCGACTGGTGCGGCGGTCCTCCGGTCTGGGAAAAGAACGGATTGTTATTAACAATACCGGTCTGGACAAGAAATGCTTTACAGGGTACATTTCAGCAGATTGCCGTCATGGACATGATAACGGAAAAGCTGACCGTATTTAAAAGAACATTCAGAGTTCTTGATCTCCAATCTTTTGAGGAGTCCATCATTAAAGGCTGCGACAGCCCGGTCTATCATTCTCAAACAGTACATTTCAATACAGAACTGGAACCCATCGACGTTACATCAGATCCTGCAGAGATCCTGTAAAATATTTAAATTTATAAGCATTCACAAGCATCAATATGAAAAAAATATGGGTTGCGATTTTAGCAGGAACAGCTGTTACAGCAATTTACCTTTCAGGATATGGTTACATTTTTAAAGCAATTGGCATTAACCTGAAAAAAGGACCACTGACTCCGTCAACAGATGATGAAGAAAAATTTCCATCTCATACAATCCCTAATGGTGATCCAAAACCATGGGAAAAAGATATGTCCATCAATAACTACCCTCTTCCGGAAGCGGTTATGAAAGATCTTAAAAAAACGAGGGCCTCATCTATTATTGTTACACGCGACAATAAACTGATTTATGAAGAATACTGGAAAGAACACTCCTCTTCTTCACTGATAAATTCTTTCTCTATGGCCAAAGGAATCCTGTGCATCCTGACCGGATTTGCTATAGAAGACGGATATCTTGAATCTGAAAATCAACTGATATCAACCCTGTTTCCTGATTATAAGAAAAGCCGTTACGGAAAATTTCTTACCTTTCGACACCTGATGACGATGCAGGGAGGCTTCGACTGGGAGGAAGAATATCATCATCCGTTTGCAGAAAACTCAAAACAGTATTTCACTGATGATCTGACAGCACAGACTTTTAAGATTGAAGTCAGCGAAATGCCGGGAAAGGAATACAAATACCAGAGCGTTTCCCCGCAGCTTCTGGGATTAGCCTTACGGGAAGCTGTAGGTAAGGATTTAGCTTCGTACCTGTCTGAAAAATTATGGAAACCTTTAAGAATGGAATATCCCGCAAAATGGAGCACCGATGAAAAAGGAGTCGAAAAAGCATTCTGTTGTATACATGCCAGTGCAAGAGATTTTGCAAAAATAGGACAGCTGATTATGCAGGAGGGAAACTGGGAAGGCAGGCAGCTTCTCAGTAAAGATTTTTGCAGGAAATTATATGCACCGACTCAGGAAAACGATGCCTTCTGTTACAATATCTGGGCTGATAATGACCATACTGTTCCACATCGGTTCTTCTACGGATTTTTGGGGCAGTTTATTATTATGGTTCCTGAAAAAAATATGGTTATCGTTAAAACGGGACTTTACAACAAATTAGATGTTGATAAAAAACAACGGCCGATTCAGGTAAAATTACTGGTTGATGAAATGAGTAAAATCTCGTAAAGTCATGAAGTATCAGTAATAGTAATGAACCCAAACAACATTCTGAATCTTCTCTGTTATCTTCTGTATGGTTGCCTTCACTGTCAATCGTTTCGGGCAAACACTCAAAACATCTCCTGCAATAAGAAAAATAAACACTTACTTCTATAAAAAAACAAAAAAGTCTCACCAAGGTGAGACTTTCTGTATATAGATAATAAGTTATCTTTATGGTTTCGATATAAGTTTTCCGGACTGTACCTTTCCGTCTTTACTCTGTATCTGATAAAAGTAAATTCCGGCAGGAAGATTTGTCTGGATTGTATTAGACGTTTCTTTCAATACTTTTCCTAATACTCTTGTTCCGGCAGCATCAAACAGGGTAAAATCTGATCCCGGATTCACCTGGCTGATATTTAAAACTGACGAGAATGGATTAGGGTACACTACGACAGCATCTTTCTTCTGCACAGCTGATCCGACAGCCAAAGAACCTGTAGTACATCCCGGAGTCATCTGGGCATTGATACTTACTGTTGATACCGCACCGGTCGTACTTAGCACACGACCTTCGATGGTCGTACCAATATTTAAGTTGATAGCCCCATTGTTACCAATTACAGTCCCCTTGAAGTTTGTATAATCGTTAAGATTGACCGCACCGTCAACTTTCCAGAATACATTTTTAGCCTGGGCTCCGTTTTGTAAAACTACAGAAGCATAAGTACTTGTTGAAAGGGCTCCATTGATTTTAATTACAAAAACTGCATTGGGATTGTTCTGAGCATTTAAGATCACAGCACCGTTAAGAACAGTAGCCGCATTCAAAAGATACGTATGAGGAGTTAGAACCAGGTTCTGTCCGAAGGCAGCTGGATAAAGCAGCTGAATATCTGTAGGAAGCGTATTCAGATAAGTATATACATTATTCAGATCCAAAGCACATGCTGCGGTAGAAGTATCAGGATTAGAGTGGATCGTTCCGGTTACATTAGCGGCAGCAAACCCTGTTGTAAGACCGGCATTTGAACCAATATCACCGGTAACCAGGGAAATCCCGGTATTCATAACCGTTCCGCTACCCGTAAAAATAGTATAACATGCTACCGAATTAAGTACCGGCTGAGCAGGTCCTGTCAATACAGCACTTCCACACCCGATTGGCTTTCTTACAGTAACTCCGGAGACCGTAACAGCTCCTGTGGTTGACATAGCACGACCTTCTAAAGTAGTTCCTGTGTTCAGGACTATAGCTGCATTATTAGCTATAACAGTACCTTTCATTGAAGTATTGGCGGCCAAATCTACAAGCCCCTCCACTTTCCAGAATACATTACAGGCAAGAGCTCCGTTGGTCAAAACGACCTGTGCACCTGATGCTGAAGAAAAAGCTCCCTGAACCTTAAAGATAAAGACAGAATTGGCATTTCCTCCACCGTCAAGAGTCAGTACATTATTTAAAGTAGCACTCTGCCCTATTAAATAAGTACCTGCAGTCAAAGTCTGACCATTACCTAAAAGAGGAGCAGGAAAAAAGTTGGGAATTGCTGCGTTCAGCTGATTATAGGCTACGGTTAAGGCGGCGGCTGCAATAGCAGTTGCACCGTCCGCATCATGCATTACCCCATCTACGTTTCCGAAATTGGTACTTGATCCGTTATTCGTTCCGACATCGCCGGTAATTTGTGACAATCCCGTATTACTTACTGCACCGTTTGATGAGAAAAGTGCAAAATTTAATGTTGCTCCCAGCACTGGTGCCTGAGCGATTACTGAAGAACTAACCATTATAACCATAATAGATAGTAATTGTAAAATTTTTATCATAATAATATTATTTTATCTAAATATTCAATCATTTAGACAAACAAATATATATAATATATTTAATAAAAAATCTATTAATTTAAATAAATTTCATAAATAAAAATAATTAATTAAAAAAATAATAAAATTTTAATATTTTTTTTATAAAATTATTAATAATTAAAATTTGAAAATTATAAATTTTTATCTCAAAATTTTAAAAAATATATTTTTAAAATAAATAGTTTTTTCTACATTTTCACTAAAAAATACTTCTCTCAAAATTTGCAATACCATCAACTGAAAAATTTCAAAACTGTCATGATCTATAATAATGAAGAAAGAAAAGAAAAGAAAAGAAAAGAAAAGAAAAGAAAAGAAAAGAAAGCAATGTGACAATAATGATTTAAACAAATTCTTCAACTGAAGCATTCAATGTATAATAAAATTGAGTTAATGAGAAATAAAAATCCCCGGACGAATCCGGGGATAAAAACTAATAACCATGAAAACTCAATTAAACATGAGAACAAAACGTTAAGGAAATATCATGCCATTATGAATCTAGATTCATTTTTTAACTAAATTTAACATGAAAAACTATAATTTGTATTATATTGAAGATTGATTACAATAAATCGGATAATAAAATGACAGATAATCAGTATTTATTCAGCAATAGTTTTCAAAATTACAGGTCTAAATTATAATAACAGCTGAAGATACCACACTTTCCATAAACATTTTAATTTCGTTTTGCAGGCATGGTTCTTGTAACTTATTGTTATCATCACAACAAATTTATTATGGAAAATGAAAAAACAATTGCAGTGCTTAACGATCTGTTGCAAATCACCAATGACCGCATTGAAGGATTTGGAAAAGTAGAAGGAAAAGTTTGGGAAAAATATCCGGATATCAAAGACGAATATGACAGGATGATCTCCCAATCCAAAATGATGAAAAATGAACTCATCAATCTCATTACCGAAAACAACGGCACTCCAAACGATTCCACTTCCACTGCAGGATCCCTGCACAGAACATGGATTGATATCAAAAACTCTTTTACCATAGGCAGTGTAGAAGAATCAACCTTATCGAATGTAGTTTTCGGTGAAAAAGCTGCGATGGATGCTTATCAGAAAGTTCTTGATGACGGCTATTTATCGCCGCAGACTTTCGACCTGATCAACGAACAGCTTCACAGCTTAAAACTGTCTTATCATCAGTTTAAAGAAATCGAAGAATACAAAAGCAAATAGGCAATTATCACATTAATAATTAATACGACATCAAATTTTCAGATGGAAAATAAAAATACAGAACAAAACAATCAGTTTACATCCGATAACTCAAAAGTAAACCTTACAGATCCTACTACAAAATACCCAAGACCGCCGTTTGAAAGACAGTTTCAGCCATTCCCAGGTCTGGTCAGCAAGATGATTCCTGTACCCGATCACGGAGAAGAATCTTACAGAGGTTCAGGCAGATTAACCGGTAGAAAAGCTCTGATTACAGGAGGAGATTCAGGAATAGGACGCGCAGCTGCTATTGCATACGCAAGGGAAGGTGCTGATGTCGCAATCAATTATCTGCCTGATGAAGAATCAGACGCACAGGAAGTTGTTCAGCTGATTGAGAAAGAAGGCAGAAAAGCAGTAGCCATTCCCGGTGATCTCCGTGAAGAATCATTCTGTAATGAGCTTATTTCGAAAGCAGTTGAAGCATTAGGCGGTCTGGACATCCTGGTAAATAATGCAGGCCACCAAAAAACGCACGAATCTATTCTTGATATCAGTACGGAAGAATTTGAACGTACAATGAAAACAAATATTTATGCCCCATTCTGGTTAACAAAGGCAGCATTACCCCACTTAAAACCTGGATCATCTATTATAGGACTGTCTTCAGTGCAGGCTTATGATCCTTCACCTGATTTATATGATTACGCACAAACCAAAGCTGCTACCACGAGTTATGTAAAATCTCTGGCAAAACAATTAGGTCCGAAAGGAATCCGTGTCAATGGCGTAGCGCCGGGACCGGTATGGACGGCTTTGGAAATCAGCGGTGGACAGACCCAGGAAAATATAGAAAAATTCGGTGATGACACCCCATTGGGAAGACCAGGACAACCTGCAGAGCTCGCTTCGATATTTGTTCAGCTTGCAGACAATGATGCAAGTTTTGCCAGCGGACAGATTTATGGATCTGCAGGCGGAAGCGGACAGCCATAAAAAATAAAAAGAAAAATACATTTTTAGCAAGAGCCTGATTTCAGATCAGGCTCTTTTTGATGACTGAGATTTTTGAACCATTTCTTTTTAAAAAAATCTGGAAATTATTTTCATTTTTCAACCGGCAACATTTTATCAGCCAATCTCTTTTTTCCATTTTTTCTTCATCTCAGAGTAGACAGGATTTGCCTCTGCCTTTTTCCATTCATCATAAAAAACTGCTGCAGCCAATCCTTTTTCCGGATCTCCGGTTTCACGATCTAAAAGTTGATAATCATTGTCGGCATCATATTTTTTACCTCCCTTATAATTATAATACCTTCGGGCTCTGGTAAAACCCATCTGCAGATATTTCCTTGCCATATCAGCACCTACAAAATCATTCTTATCGAGATAATTTTCAAACAGGCATACAATTTTTGATGAGCTTTCCCTTGCGATGTCCTCAGTTTTAAAACGCCAATATTGCCCGATTTCACTTTTATAAGGTTCACAAATCAGCACACCCTGCTCCCCTTTTCCGACACGGTATAACTCAGGATGTATTCGGTAATCAATATTTGGTTTCCACGGATAATCTGCATGATTAAAATTCAGGTAACCCGGTTTTTTATTTTTCATATACCCATTGTTGTACAAATGGTATGCCCGCTGAGATATTATAATTATCCTCTGCATGTATTCACAGGAAAGTACAATAATCTAAAATTCAAATTTATTTACGACTGTTTATTTATAAATATTTACAATATAACATAAGAACAATAATCCTATTTTGTTTGAATATTTTTATTTAAAATACCATTATAAATACATCTGATTCACCTTCCGTTTATTTTCCTGTACAAATTCATAAATCATTACAACGATGTTTTGCATGATGGAATCAGCATCCCTACATTTGTTACAGAAAATGATCAGAGAATCATTTCTTCAGAATCGCCCGAAGCGATTCAATAAAAAAGACACCATCACTTTATTAATATTGAAAGGCAAAACATTTTATGTTTTGTCTTTTTTCTTTGTAATTCGTAGGTTAGTTTAAGCTTTGCACTTCTTGATGATTGAAAGTTTTTGCTACAGTGAAAACTCCGTCGGTTCGAGTGTTTTTCGCAGCGAAGCGGAGAAAAACATATAAAGAACCCGTGAACCGCACACAAAATTTGTCTTTAAAACAAAAACTTCTCAATACGATTTTTTCAAAACCTTCTCGAAGTGGCGCCCTTTTAACTCAAACCCATGTCGCCTCGTCAGTTCGAGCTCCGTCAGTTCGAGTGTTTTTCGCAGCGAAGCGAAGAAAAATGTATCGAGAACCCGTGAACTACTTACAAATTTGAATCACAAACTTCTCGATACGGTTTTTGCAAAACCTACTCGAAGTGACGCCTTTTCTACACTAAACTAAAGTCACTTCGTCAGTTCGAGTGTTTTTCGCAGCAAAGCGGAGAAAAATGTATCAAGAACCCGTGAACCACGGACAGCCTTTGAATCACAAACTTCTTGATACGGTTTTTGCAAAACCTACTCGAAGTGACGCCCTATTTACACGAAACAAGATCGCACCGTCAGTTCGAGCACCGTCAGTTCGAGTGTTTTTTGCAGCGAAGCGGAGAAAAATGTATCGAGAACCCGTGAACTACTGACAACCATTGAATCACAAGCTTATCAATACGTTTTTTTTCAAAACCTACTCCAAATGACGGGTAGAATCATTGTCTTTCATCGTTAAGTTTACGCCTTTGTTTATCTTAAAAGCGGAAAGCTGTTGAAAAAAACTCTGTCTAGCCTTGCGTTAAAATTTATGTTGAGATTCTTTCAGAATGACAAACTGTACGGTAATTTTAATGTAACTGAAAGATTGAATTTTCACCTTGTCTTTCATGGTTAAGTTTACGCCTTTGTTTATCTTAAAAGCGGAAAGCTGTTGAAAAAAACTTTGTCTAGCCTTGCGTTAATCTCGAATAATTAAAACGTTTCACCGTTGCTGAGTAGAACGCCCTTGAGAACGAAAAATATTTTCAGGATGGTAAAAAAACTTTGCGACCGTAGCGTTAAAAACCCTCCAAAACAACACCCTAAAAAAGTTTACATTAGGATTTTTACCCGATAATTTTTAACTTTACTTTTCGTACAGTTATCAGAATGGCTGTATCTTTATCACTCGGAAAAAATAAATACATGGAACACAAAGTACATCAGGGACGGAACGTCAAAAGATTCAGGGAAATGCTGGGAATTAAACAGGAAGCTTTAGCATTTGACCTTGGTGAAGATTGGAACCAAAGGAAAGTCTCCCTTCTCGAACAAAAAGAAATGATTGACAATTCTTTGCTCCAAAAAATCTCTGAAGTTCTTAAAATACCTGTAGAAGCTTTTCAGAATTTTAATGACCAACAAGCCATTAGTATTATTACCAATACCTTCAATGATGATACTACAGTGGGAGACGATTCCACTATAGGAAATGAGTCAGGAAAGGATTTGGTAATAGGTGATGAATCAGTTGTAGGAAGTACTGCTGAAAATATAAAATGCACATTTAACCCAATCGATAAAATAGTTGAGCTGTATGAGCGTATGCTTTTACAGCAAAAAGAGATGGCTGATAAACTTGAAAACATTATTAAGGATAAGTAGGAATCCTACAGAAGTATTAAAATTATACTAATCATCTTGCCTTTGCTGAGTGAAACGCCTTAGCGAACGGAAAATATTTTCAGGATCGTCAAAAAACTTTGCGATGTTGTTTACGTTAAAAATCCCAAACAATTTTCAAAATATTGGTAAATCAAACTTCTCGATACGGTTTTTTCAAAACCTACTCGAAGTGACGCTTGTCTACCCGAACCAAAGTCGTTCCCTCAGTTCGAACTCCGTCAGTTCGAGTATTTTTCGCAGCGAAGCGGAGAAAAATGTATCGAGAACCCGTGAACCGCATACAAAATTTGTCTTTAAAACAAAAACTTCTCGATACGATTTTTTCAAAACCTACTCGACGTGACGTCCTGTCTACCCGAACCAAAGTCGTTCCCTCAGTTCGAGCTCCGTCAGTTCGAGTGTTTTTCGAAGCGAAGCGGAGAAAAATGTATCGAGAACCCGTAAACCGCACAAAATTTGTCTTTAAAACAAAAACTTCTCGATACGGTTTTTTACAAAACCTACTCGAAGTGACGTCCTATTTATACGAAACAAGATCGCACCGTCAGTTCGAATGTTTTTTGCAGCGAAGCGGAGAAAAATGTATCGAGAACCCGTGAATTACTTACAAATTTGAATCACAAACTTCTCGATATAGTTTTTTACAAAACCTATTCGAAGTGACGAGTAACATCCTCTTTTGCGTATAAACCATCCCGTCAAAAATTCTGACGAATTTTCGCCAACCCCTCCATATGAAGGGAATTTTAATACTTGATTTTTAGGACATCATTACACTTTTTATGTTAACCTATAGGAATAAGTCAAATAAAATAATCCTGAAAGACAAGCCTTCAGGATTATAATATGATAAATAAAGAACAAATTAGCTATTCATTTTTTTATTTATTTCTCTAAACTGTGGAATTTTGCATAAGAAGACTTCAGCTGTTCAAGTTGATCTGCAACAACAACTGTACTTTGAGGGCACAGTTTATCACTTTGTAATGCCTCTTGGTAAGCTGCAATAGCTGATTTTTCACCAAATACTACATTTTCCAATGTCGCTTCAGGGTTATCCCCGCTGAAAGCATTTTTTACGTCGATCCATGTTCTGTGAATTGCCCCTGCTGTTGATGAAGTATCATCCGGTTCACCACCTCTTTCTGTGATTAATCCGATCAAATCTGCTCTCATTTCCTGAGATTCTCTGACCATCTGATCATAATCACTTTTCAGAGGAGAATGGGTTTCCCACACTTTGTCCTCCACTTTACTGAACCCTTCGATTCTGTCATTGGTAATGTTTAATAAATCGTTTAAAACTGAAACTGTTTTAGTACTGTCCATAATAATATGTTTTAAGTTAGTGTATCCTTGTCTTTGCAACAGCCGTACCATTACAGCTGATGAAACCATAATTTATTCTTAATTCTGTTTAAAAAGAAAAATATCTTTTTAAGATTAAAATACAACCAGTGTCAAACCATTTTTATGTCAATGGCTGGAATTTTGTAATCAGTTTTGTTTCTCAACAGACACTCACCTATCTGTAAAATCACTGATTAAATTAAAATATTATGAATTTGGACTGGAATAAAATATTTATCGGCGACCTTGATTTCAGCTTTGCCCTGGAAATTGTGATCCGTACCCTTATTATGTTCAGTATGGTTTTACTGGTCTTACGGCTTTCCGGAAAAAAAGGGGTCCGTCAGCTTTCTCTATTCGAAGTGGCTATTATTATTGCATTAGGTTCTGCGGCAGGCGACCCGATGTTCAACCAGGATGCGCCTTTACTTCCTTCAATTATTGTTTTTGCAGCCATTATTATGCTGTACCGTTCAATTACTTATTTTGCAATCAAGAGTGAAAAGTTCGAAAACATCATTGAAGGGGAACCTATTTATGTCATCGAAAACGGCAACTTCGTATTGGGTGTGAAAAAAGACCATACGTTTGCCAAGGACGAGTTCTTTTCGGAAATGCGACAGGAATCTATAGAACATATCGGACAGGTAAAGACAGCTATCCTCGAAACGACAGGTAATATAAGTTTTTATTATTATGAAAATGATCAGGTCAGTTACGGATTACCAATCCTTCCGAAACGTTATAAAGAAAAGATTAATCGTATCATTACAAAAGATATTTATGCCTGTACCTACTGTGCCCATACCGAAGCATTGGAACCGGGAGAACACACCTGTACAAGATGCGACCATGGGGAATGGGTAAAAGCCATCAATACAACAAGACTGACATAAGACCATATCTGTTCAAATCTCCTCTTTCAGATGACTTATTATCTCACGCTGTGATCGAAATCATAAAAAATTATTTATTTTATGAATATGCAGTAAAATTTAGGTACAGCTTTTGAGATAAATGAGATCAATTATATTTACCATGTCAGATATCGACTCAAAAACTATTGCACTAATCGGCGGAGGTCCTGCCGCTTTATTTTTCCTGAAACATCTGGTCTCAAAAAAGATCAGGCCTACCTCCGTCATCATTTTCGAAAAAAACGAAAATCTGGGTATGGGTATGCCCTACGGACCTTCAGGATCCGGTAAAGAGCATGTAGCCAATGTTTCAGCCAATGAAATTCCTGAACTTTATAATGATATTGAAGAGTTTATCAGTCATCATACTATAGAAGGTTTTGAAGAATACTTTACTGCAGGTAAAATTAACAGAGATCAGGTGATTCCGAGACTTGTACTGGGAAAATATCTTGAAAATCAATTCAATACATATATTAAACTTGCCAGAAAAGCAGGCATTGATGTCATAATTAACACAAATACAGCGGTTGAAGATATTAAAGCAGATCATGGTCATTCATATTCAGTCATAACAGCTTCTGGAAACAGGCACCATGCAGATATCATAGTATTGTGCACCGGGCATCACTGGACTCAGTCTTTCGAAGGAAAGCATAAAGGCTGGTATGATTCACCTTATCCTCCTTCAAAATTCAGCACTCCTACCAATCATCCTGTCGCAGTAAAAGGGGCATCACTTACTGCAGTGGATATTATCAGAACCTTATCGCGTCTCAACGGATCTTTTACAAAGAATCATCATGGTGAGGTGCGGTATACCCTTCATCCGCAATCAGAAAATTTTAAAATTGACCTTTATTCGCTAAGCGGTCTTTTGCCTGCACTCAGGTTTCATTCAGAAGATGAAGCCTACTCCACCCAATGGAAAATGACAATTAAAGAGATTTATAATTATAAAAAGGATCACGGTGGATTTGTAGACCTGGATTATGTATTTGAAAAAAATTTCAAACTGGTCGTTCAGAAAAGAGATCCTCAGTTTTATGATAAGATCAAAGACCTCAGTATTGAACAATTTGTAGAAAAGATGATGAAACTCCGCAGGGAACTGGACAGTTTCGAACTCTTCAAAGCTGAATATGCTGAGGCCGAAAAGTCAATAAGAAGACATCAGTCCATCACCTGGAAAGAAGCCCTGACATCATTCAGTTATGCAATGAATTATCCTGCAAAACATTTTTCTGCAGAAGATATGCTGAGACTTACGACTACCCTCATGCCCCTGATTTCCATTATCATTGCAGCACTTCCCCAGTCATCATACAGGGAAATAATCGCCCTGTATGATGCGGGGGTAATCAATCTCTACAATGTTGATAAAAAAAGTACGGTGGAGCCTTACGCTGAGCAGGGAGCAGTTTACCGATATAAGGATGACGCAGGTAAGTCTCAGGAATATACCTATGAGATGTACGTTGATGCCACAGGTCAGCGTGCCATGAATTTCAACGATCTTCCTTTTGAAGGGTTGAAACAGCAGGGAGCCGTAAGCACCGGCTATCTTAGTTTTAAAAACCCTGAAGAAGCAGTCCAGCTGCAGCAGGAAGGTAATACGATGGTCAAAGCCGGAGAAAATAATCATTATTATCTGCAGGTAAAAGGCCTGAGCATCAATGATAATTTCCAGTCACTTGATTCTTACGGAAATGTCAGAGAAAAACTGTATATCATGTCGGTCGCCTACATCGGAGGACTCAACCCTGACTATTCAGGTCTTGATTTCTGTGATACCGCTGCAGAAACAATTACTGAATCCCTGCTCAATCCCATCTATGCATGATCGCCAGAAAAAAAACTTAGTAAAAGATTTTTCTGTTACTGATTTTCAGAAGTTTCTCTTTCTCCATTTTTTTTATGATCCTGATAACTGTTTCAACCCTCAAACCCGTCAGCGAAGCCATTTCCTGACGGGTGTATGGAACCTGATAGTCATATGGACACGTCTTTTTATGGTATGATTTTAGGCAATCCATTAGACCGATAATCTTCTGAGCGGGGTCTGATGTTGTAATGAGATTCATCATTATGTAACGGTAACGCATACGCTCTGCGGTGTAATGGTACATTTTTTTCAGGATACCGGAATCACTGTCAATCAGTTCAAAAAATTTTGACCGGATGACCCTGATAATTTTACTTTCTTTCATGGCCACTGCATTGACAGGGTAAGGTGATTCAGAAAACAGAAATGTTTCTCCTACACAATGACCCGAAGATGGCAGACTGTGGATAAATTCCTTACCATCCTGCTGGTAATTATTGATCTTGACCTCTCCGCTCAGGATCTGAAAATAAAATTTCGGGGTTTCAAGTTCTCTGAATATAAAATCATTTTTACTGAAATGTAACAGCTCTCCTCCGTAATGAAAGAGTAATTCTTCACTGACTAACATTGATCGAATATATCTCTGGTTCTTAATTAAAAAATAAAGTATTGCACGTTGCGGTGCAATACAATGGATTGATCTCACATCTATGAGATTGATGTGAGATTCAAAGGTAGTTGAAGAAGGGAATGGGATGCTATGATCAGGATCATATGAAGTGAAATATTCTATCAAAAAATAGATTTTTAACCCGCTGAATTGGTATACATTTGGTATATAACATTTTTAATTAAGGACGGTAATATATTTTATAATACATAAATCTTAGACTGGAATTTAGCACCTTATTTAATAGCAATAATGCCTGAAAAATTCCGAAACATCATTAAAATTTCAAAATTATCATATTAATCAGATAAATAACCAAGACTCACATTACAAAACTATGTTAATTGACAGTAAATTACTTATAGAATACGGAGCTACAGAAGATACTTTTTCACCATCAGAAATCATTTTCACAGAAGGCAGTAAGCCGAGATGCTATTATCAGCTGACTTCAGGACGTGTAAAACTGAATCATATAGATGAAAACGGAAAAGAATTTATCCAAACAATTCTGACCACCGGACAGAGTGTATGCGAACTGATGCTTTTCATCGATGAATCTTATCCGGTCAATGCAATATCGCTTACTCCTTCCACTGCATTAAAAATCAAAAAAGAAAATTTTTTCAGACTGCTGGATGACCATCATCAGATTTCTCTTGATATCAACAAATTTTTAGCGGAAAGGCTCTATCAGAAATTCCTGATGCTTCAGAATAATTCATCTCTCGATCCTGAGGTGAGGCTCATCGGAGTTCTCAATTATTTAAAAAGCTTCAATGAAGATAAAACGCCCCATTCGTTTGAAATTTTACTGACCCGTCAGGAGCTTGCTTCGCTGACCGGACTTAGAGTAGAAACAGTGATCCGTACCGTCAAAAAAATGGAGGGAAAGAATATCCTCAAAATTGAAAACAGAAGAATCCGTTTTTAATTTTAAAATGTTTTCAGATACAAAAAAATCAAAATTATAAAAAATGGTATTGGTCTCAATTTTGAAAGACTATATCTGTTTAATTCAGTGAATGCACATCAACTCACCACTATAAAAATATATTATTATGTATAAGAAAATTTTAGCAGGTCTCGGCGGCGCAATTGCCCTGAATATCTTACACGAGACCATCAGAAAAAACTTTGACAACGTACCCCACATTAACGAACTGGGTGAAGAAGCACTGTTAAAGATGACAGATCACACTCCTCTTAATATTACAGGAGAAAACAGTCTTTATGCTGCAACATTGGCAGGTGATATCATCAGTAACGGATTTTATTATGCTACTACTGCCACCAATCATAATTTTACATCTGGTTTGCTGGCAGGTGTAGGAGCTATTGCCCTTCCCAATAAAATGGGTTTAGATGATACCCCTGTAGCAGAAAATAATAAAAAGAAGATTATGACAGTTGGATATTATGTCTTCGGAGCTTGGGTTACAAAACTTATTTATGATAAGATTAAATAAAATTTCTTTATTTGTCTTGTATTTGCTTTCAGATTTATAGTAGAAAACATATCTGTAACAGCCTCGCTAAATTAAGCGAGGTTGTTTGTTATTGTTCTATTTAAAAATTTTAAATGCTCATTTGATGCTATCTATTTTCTATACCTGTTTTATTATTTGGTATTAAAATAAAAATTTGTGTCGGAAAATAACAGAATCAATTTAAATAGTAAAACAGACTCAATTTTTAACGCACAGTTCGTCTTTGATTTCATCGAATCTTCGATTTCCGGAGGAATCTAAACCTAGAGAATACTAGCTTATCATTAATTGCAGAGTTTAATTTTCTTAACGCAAAGTTTTATTATGCAAACTGCTTAGTTTTAAGGAGCAAAGAGGGGCGGCAAAGCCGCTGATGAAGATAGCTTTATAAAAATTAATTTTATTGATTTCATTTCTTTGCTCCTTTAATGATGCGGTCTTTAGGTAAAACTTTGCGTTGAAAAATAACAGAAGCAATTTAAATAGTAAACAGACTCAACTATCAGCGCACAGTTTGTCTTTCCGGAGGAATCTAAACCAATCAAATACTGGCTTATAATTATTTTTTTAACGCAAAGTTTTATTATACATGCTGCTTAGTTTTAAGGAGCAAAGGATGGCGGCAAAGCCGCTGATGAAGCTAGCTTTATAAGAATCAATTTTATTGATTTTATTTCTTTGCTCCTTTAATGATGCGGTATTTAAGTAAAACTTTGCGTTAAAAATTAACAGAATCAACTTGTAATTAAATTTCAAGTATCCACTGAACAGACCTACTGTCAGCGCACAGTTTGTCTTTCCGGAGGAATCTAAACCTAGAGAATACTAGCTTATCATTAATTGCAGAGTTTAATTTTCTTAACGCAAAGTTTTATTATGCAAGCTGCTAAGTTTTAAGGAGCAAAGAGGGGCGGCAAAGCCGCTGATGAAGCTTGCTTTATAAAAATCAATTTCATTGATTTCATTTCTTTGCTCCTTTAATAATGCGTCATTTAAATAAAACTTTGCGTTAGAAAATAACAGAATCAATTTATAGAGTAAGGTTTTTACGCACTGCTTATCATTGATTATTTCCAATGAATCTAACTTTATTAAAAATTTGCTGTTGAGATTCCTCCGAAATGACGGAGAGGCTGTCGGAACTATTGAATGAAAACCTGTAATTTATTTTCAAGTATCAACTGAACAGACCTACTTTCAGCGCACAGTTTGTCTTCCGGAGGAATCTAAACCCAGTAAATCCTGGCTCATAAGTAATTGCAGAATTTAATTTTCTTAACGCAAAGTTTTATCATAAAATCCGCTGAGTTTTAAGGAGCAAAGAAGGGCGGCAAAGCCGCTGATGAAGCTCGCTTTATAAGAATCAATTTTATTGATTCAATTTCTTTGCTCATTTAATGATGCGTTATTTAAATAAAACTTTGCGTTAGAAAATAACAGAATCAATTTATAGAATAAGGTTTTACGCAACGCTAATCACTGACTAATTTATGACGAATCTAACTTTATTAAAATTCGCTGTTGAGATTCCTCCGAAATGACATAGAGGCTGTCAGAATTATTAAAATGAAAACCTGTAATTTATTTTCAAGTATCCACTGAACAGACCTACTGTCAGCGCACAGTTTGTCTTTCCGGAAGAATCTAAACCCAGTAAATCCTGGCTCATAAGTAATTGCAGAGTTTAATTTTCTTAACGCAAAGTTTTATTATGCAGACTGCTTTAGTTTTAAGGAGCAAAGAAGGGCGGCATAGCCGCTGATGAAGCTAGCTTTATAAACTCAATTATTTCTTATTTTAAAAAAACTTTGCTTTTTTAAAAACGACAGGCTGAAATATTTATTTCCCTTAAAAAAAGTTTGCCTGACAGATTATGATCTCCCTTTATTTTGGTCTTATTGTTGAAGAGATAACAGCATCCAATGGAATGTTCTTATTATGAAAAAACATATTATTATCGTGGGTGGCGGATTTGCCGGTATTCATCTAATCCAGTCTCTAAAAAATGACACCCGCTTCAAAATCACTTTAGTCGACAAAAATAATTATCATTTCTTTCCGCCGCTCATTTACCAGGTGGCAACTTCATTCATTCAGGCATCCAATATCAGTTATCCTTTCAGAAAAATGACTGCCGAATATAAAAATGTGCATTTTCATATGGGAAGTCTTGTCAAAGTAGACCCTGAAAAGAAAATAATCGAAACCGATACCGGTGACCTCAGCTACGATTACCTGGTGTTGGGACTGGGAACCGAGTCCAACTTTTTCGGGATGGAAAATGTACAGCGATGCGGTCTTCCCATGAAAAGTATTGAAGAAGCCCTTTATCTCCGAAACCACATGCTTCTGAACCTTGAGGAAGCGGCACGGAATAAGGATCTTAAAACGGCCCAGCGACTTCAGAATGTGGTGATCGCAGGCGGCGGACCTACAGGAGTTGAATTGGCGGGGATGCTTGCAGAAATGGGAAAATATATTGCAGAAAAAGAATATCCTGAAATCAAACTGGGTCTTTCTAATATTTACCTCATTGATGCCCTACCTACTCTGCTGTCCCCTATGAGTAAAATGGCACAGGAAACGGCGTACAATAAACTGAAAAGTTTAGGAGTGAAGATCATTCTGAATGTATCGGTCAAAGATTATCTTGATAAAAAAGTAATTCTTTCTGATGGCAGTTCTATCGATACCGAAACCCTGATCTGGACTTCAGGTGTGATCGGCCGGGAAGTAAAAGGCTTACCTGCGGAAAGTATCGGCAGAGGACGGAGAATAATGGTGGATGCTTTTAACAAAGTGAATGGAGTGAATGACATCTATGCGCTCGGAGACATAAGCCTTCAGCTCAGTGACCCGAATTTTCCAAAAGGTCATCCGCAGCTGGCGCAGGTTGCTATTCAGCATGGTAAAAATCTTGGAGCCAATTTTAAGAAAATGCAAAATTCCGGAGAACTCAAAGCGTTTACCTACAATGATAAGGGAAGCATGGCGATTATCTCAAAGTTCAATGCGGTAGTCGATCTGCCTAAGTTTTCCTTCAACGGATTTTTTGCGTGGCTTACCTGGCTGTTTATTCATGTTATTCCGTTGGTCAGTTTCCGAAGCAAGATCAGGTTAGCACTGGACTGGTTTAGATTATTCATAACCAATAACCCTTCGATCCGTCTTATTTTACTTCCAAAAAGGAATACAGATAAGTAGGATTTCTTCTGTCATCTAATAAAATCAGCTGAGGTTCACTGCATTTTTTATAGTAGAAAATAAATTCGGTAATTTTACTGTGGCTCGCAGAGAAAGTCCTGTACTCTCATATTTTCGTTGTCAGCATCTTTCAGTCAAACAATATGGGGGATCTAAAAAAACTCAATTCATCATCAATCAACATGTCAGAAAATCAAAAAATTTACCTGGACCATAACGCAACTACAAGAACCGATGACCGGGTCGTCCGTGCGATGCTCCCCTACTTTACCGATCTGTTTGAAAATCCGGGAAGCAGCCACCTGGCAGGATTAACCGTCAGTGAGGGGGTAGATGATGCTCTCTGGAATATGGCAGAACTGATCGGTGCGCATCCACAAGAACTGATCATCACCTCAGGTGCAACAGAAGCCATTAATCTCGCTCTGCGCGGAGTGATTAATCAAAACAGAAAACATATCATCACTTCCGTTACCGAACATCGGGCCGTTCTGGATACCTGTATGGCACTTGAAAAGAATGGATATGAAATAACATATCTTGATGTTGACAGCAATGGAGATATCAGGATAGAAGATTTAAAACAGTCGGTTTCACAAAAAACTCTGATGGTCTGCCTGATGATGGTCAATAACGAAACAGGTACTTTGAATGATATCAGCACCATCGGAAAGATTGTCCACGAATCGGGTGCTCTGATGATGAGCGATGCCACTCAGGCGGTTGGAAAAACAGAGGTCGATGTAAAGGAGTTAAACATTGACCTGATGCCGTTTTCAGCCCATAAATTTTACGGTCCCAAAGGAGTGGGCGCACTTTATATATCTAAAAATTCCAAAATTCGGTTAGATCCACAGATTACCGGTGGAGGTCAGCAGGGAAATATGAGAAGCGGAACCCTGAATGTTCCGGGTATAATTGGCTTAGGCACTGCCTGCACAATTGCCAGGGAAGAGATGATTTCCGACCGGAACAGAATTAATCAACTTCGTGACTGGCTTGAGAAAGAACTTTTAAAAATTGAAAACACTGCTGTTAACGGAAATCCTTTCAACCGGGTTTTTAATACTTCAAACATCTGTTTCAAAGGAGTCAACGCTGAGCAGATGATCATCGGACTGCAGAATATTTCCGTATCGAACGGTTCGGCATGTTCTGCGGTGACAAATACTCCTTCACATGTGCTGAAAGCGATAGGATTATCTGACGAAGATGCATTAAGCTCGATCCGCTTTAGCCTGGGAAAATTAACCACTTCTGAAGAAATTGATCTTACTGTTGAGAAAGTAACGGAACTTGTTCAACGGCTTAGAATATAAGAAACAGTAAGTACAGTCTTTTTTATATTAAAATTTGATCAGACATACTAAATTTGCATTTCATCACTTTGTATCATTTTTAAAAATAAACCCCTCCAGCGATTGAACTACGGAAGGGTTTAAAACATACAGAAGGCTGTCCGCAAAGCACGGCCAGCCTCTCAACATTTACTTATATAAAAAAAGACTGTTACAGCAGTTGATCAAAATGAATCGGAAGATCATAAATCCTTTTACCAGTGGCATGGAAAATAGCATTGGTAATTGCAGGAGGCATTCCTACTCCACCGATTTCACCTACTCCTTTAACCCCGAGATCATTCACAAACTGATCATTTTCCTCTACAAACAGTACCTTCAGATCATGGATGTCAGCATGTACCGGAATATGGTATTCCCCTAAATTGGCATTCATATATCTTCCGAGTTCATGGTCAAGAATCGTTTCTTCGTGAAGCGCTTTGCTGATCCCCCAGATCATTCCTCCGAGCACCTGGCTTTCTGCTGTTTTAGGATTGATTATTTTTCCTGCAGCTACTGCAGTAACGGCTCTTTTAACTTCGATGATCCCCAATTCCTCATCTACTTCCACTTCTACAAAAACAGCACTGTGTACCGCTCTCGCTTTTTTACCGTAGGTTAAAGGATTCGGCATGGCTGAATTGGTCGTTTTGACAGACTTGTCTCCGTTTGCATTAAAAATTTCACTGACAGGAACTTTAATCTCAGGATTGTTTTTAAGCATAATAAAATTATTACTGAACATCACATCTTTCATTTTATACTCACTGAAAACAGAATCTTTCATGCCTTTTGCAATTTTAAACAGTTTTTTGTTGAGTGCCTGGCAGGCATTCTGCACTGCAGGCCCTACGGTTGCGGTGGTAAATGATCCTCCCTGAATGGGAGCAAAAGGCATCTTACTGTCTGCATAGGAAAATGTAATATCTTCCATAGGAAGTCCGAGTTCATCAGCAGCGATCTGTGTCATGATCGTCAGTGTTCCAGTTCCGATATCGGTTACGGCACTTTTTATTTCGACTTTTCCGTCAGGGGTCATTATAGCTTCTGCACGTCCGAAAAGGCGGTTCGCATCCCACATTCCGGTAGCCATACCATATCCTACAAATTTATTACCCCGTTTCATGCTCCGGGGTTCAGGATTTCTCTGATCCCAGCCGAATTTTTCCGCTCCCTGGAGATAACAGTTCCTGAGTTCTTTACTCGAAAACTCTTTATCGCTGCTCTTATCCGTTTCAGAATAATTGATCAGCCTCAATTCAACCGGATCAATATTCAGCTGATGAGCAATTTCATCCATCGTTACCTCAACCGCATGCATTCCCGTGCTTCCGCCCGGCGCACGCATATCCAGTGGACTGTATACATCGAGCGGGACGATTTCGTGTTCCAGCAGCGTATTTTCTGCCGGATACAGCATATTAGCCCAATTGACTACTATTTCCACATAATCTTCAAACTGTGAAGTTTCGCCTGTAGCTTTGTGATAGATCGCATTTACTTTTCCGTTTTTGTCAGCACCGAACTTCGTATGCTGCAGGGTCGGCGGCCTGTGACCGATCATGTACATCTGTGCACGGTCAAGGGTCACCCGTACATTTCTTTTAAGTGCCAGCGATGCCATGACCGCCATAAATAACTGATGCTGAGGACGTAAACCTGAACCAAAACCTCCTCCCACAAAGGGAGCTATGATCTGAACATTCTTCATTTTAAGCCCGAAAACATTGGCAACATACATCTGGGAATTAATCGTTCCCTGTGTTTTATCGTAGATTTTCAGTTTATCCTTTCCTTCGTAGATCACGGTCGATGCATACATTTCCATAGGATTGTGGTGCTCTGTTCCGTGACCGAAGTGACTTTCCATCTGCACAAATGAGTTTGCATATTCTTTTTCAAAATCCCCCGTGGGTTTGGGCGGCGGCGGTTTCAGCATCGAAGCCAGTCCCTTTTTAGGATCTCTCGCCTTTTCAAGATTGGATTTCAGGTCAGTTTCAAAGGATTCTTTTTCGTAAACGATGTCCAGTTTTGTAGCGGCGTACCGAGCCATTTCAAAAGTTTCTGCTACTATGAGAGCGACAGGTTGCCCGTTGTAACGGATCTCATTATCTTTCAACGGCTTAAAAACCGTTCCCGGAGGAGCATCCATATCGGCATACTGAAAATCAAACCAAGCAGTGGACGGTCTGTTATCAGGGGTAAAAACTTCAATAACGCCTTCTAATTTTTTTATTTCTGATGTATCAATTGCTTTTATTTTTCCTTTTGTAATGCTGCTGTTGACAACATATCCGTACAGTAAATCAGGGGCATCATATTCTCCTGCATATTTTGCACTTCCGGTTACTTTAAGCTCTCCTTCAAGGCGACTGACCGCAGTTCCGACAGATGGTATATTTTTCATAAATTTTTAGTTAGAATTAAATAATACGATTTATAATGACGGTTTTGCTCCCGGCCGTTGTGATGAGGGATCAAGTGCCATCATACCATTTCTGACGATCGCTTTTTTTGCCAGACCAATCTTAAAATCATTGTAGCCGAAGCCCTGTGCGCCATTCAGAATGATATCTGCTGCTGCACCGAAGCTTTCAGCATCAGGTTTTTTACCTTTCATCAAGTCTTCCGCTTCCTGTATTCTCCAAGGTTTGTGAGAAACCCCTCCCAGAGCAATATGACATTCTTTAATCAGTCCGTTTTCCAGTTGGAGACCCGTGGCTACAGAGATCAGTGCAAATGAATATGAACTTCTGTCTCTCAGTTTCAGATAAGAATAATTTTCAGCAAATCCAATTTCAGGAAGATCGATTCCGGTGATTACTTCTCCTTTTTTCAGATTATTGTCCAGCTCCGGTGTATTTCCCGGAAGCCTGTGAAAATCGGCAAAGGCAAGTGTACGGTCTCCATCCGGTCCGGAAATGTTCACAACGGCATTTAGAGCTGCCAGTGCTACACACATATCAGAAGGAAAGACGGCAATACAGTTTTCACTGTGTCCGAGGATTGCATGAATACGGTTGTATCCTTTCATGGCCGAACATCCTGTGCCAGGTTCCCGTTTGTTGCACGGCGTATGGACGTCATAAAAATAATAGCATCTGGTCCGTTGCAGCAAATTCCCTCCATTCGTTGCCATATTTCTGATCTGAGCCGATGCTCCTGCTAAAATAGCTTTGGATAATAAAGGATATTTTTCTTCAATAACAGGATGGTAAGCGGTTTCTGAATTTCTCATCAGAGCACCGATTCTGATTCCTCCCTCTGACAAATGAGTAATCTCACTGAGTTGAGGGATGGCATTGATATCGACTAATGCATCTGCTTCAGTAACGAAGTATTTCATCAGGTCAATGATATTGGTTCCTCCTGCAATGATTTTATTGTCTTCAGCTCCTTTGGTCAACGCAACAGCATCTGCGATATTCCCTGCTTTGGTATAGGTAAAATTATTCATAAGATCCCAGTTGTTTCACTGCCATGACAGCGTTAATAATTCCTCTGTTTGCCCCGCACCGGCAAAGATTTCCGCTCATGGCATCCTGGACTTCCTCCCGGGTATTTGCTTTTCCTTCAGACAGCATTCCTACAGCACTGCAGATCTGTCCCGGCGTACAGTATCCGCACTGGAAAGCATCATGCTCAATAAAAGCTTTCTGTACCGGATGAAGATTTCCGTTCTCTGCAATTCCTTCAATGGTGGTAATCTCGGTGCCTTCTCTCATCACTGCTAAAGATAAACAGCTCAGGGTTCGTTTCCCATCCACCAAAACAGTACAGGCGCCACACTGTCCGTGATCACATCCTTTTTTTGTTCCGGTAAGATGTATTTTTTCCCGTAAAGCATCCAGAAGGGACACCCAGGGTAAGACTTCAAGATGATGGTCCGTACCATTCACTCTGAGGGTAATCGATTGTTTTTCACTACTTGCCATAATTCAGTAATTTGGTATGACGGAAGTATAACAAATAGAGCACCGTTATGATAGAAGGAAATAAGATGTGGTATTGTTTCCGGCTTATTTATAATCGTACTAATTAGCACATTGATGATCATCAACATTATTATGGTTATCAAAGAACACTTTACCTTTAATACCTAAGTTCTGGAGAATGTTAGAATTTCGGTCTATCTCGAATTTTCGATACGGTTTTTTTCTAAAAACCTACTAGAAGTAACGACTTGTTTACACGAACCAAAGTCATTCCTTTAGTTCGAGCTCCGTCAGTTCGAGTGTTTTTTGCAGCAAAGCGGAGAAAAATGTATCGAGAACCCGTGAACCGCACACAAAATTTGTCTTTAAAACAAAAACTTCTCGATACGGTTTTTTACAAAACCTACTCGAAGTGACGACCTCTTTACACGTACCAAAGTTGCTTTGTCAGTTCGAGCACCGTCAGTTCGAGTGTTTTTCGCAGCGAAGCGGAGAAAAATGTATCGAGAACCAGTGAACCGCGCACAAAATTTGTATTTAAAACAAAAACTTCTCGATACGGTTTTCCAAAACCCTTTTCTATCATCGCTAAGTTTACGCCATTGTTTATCTTAAAAGCATAAAGTTATTTAATAAATTTTGTCTTGCCTTGCGTTAAAATTCTATGTTGAGATTCTTTCAGAATGACAAACGTTGTGGTTATTTTAATATGACTGAAAGATGGGTTTTTCTCTTTGTCTTTCATTGATAAGTCTACGGCTTTGTTTATCTTAAAAGCATAAAGCTCGTAGAAAAACTTTGTCTTGCCTTGCGTTAAAATTTATGTTACTAAAGAACTTCACCGTTGCTGAGTAGAATGCCTTTGCGAACGAAAACATTTTCAGGATATTAAATGAAATTCCTTGCGATCGTAGTGTTAAAAACTTTACACAATTTTCAAAATTCCGATGTAAATAAAAAACTTCTCAATACGGTTTTTGCAAAACCTACTCGAAGTGACGGATATATATTGCATTTTTACGTATAAAACCACCCGTCAAAAATTCTGACGAATTTTCTGCACCCCTCCAAAGGATGGGATATTTATCCACTGATTTTTACCACATTACAGCAATTTCTTCCACCGATAGCAGAATTTTTCAAGTGCTTAATGGATAGGATTGTTATCAAGCTGAAAAACGTGCAGGATCTGCGGAAAAAGAGCTTCCATTGATTCTTCCACGGCTTTTTTGGAGCCCGGTAAAGTTAATACAAGCGTCTGTCCGGCAAATCCGGCTACTCCCCTCGAAAGCATCGCCGTTTTTATTCTCTGCTGACCGTAATTTCTTGCCGTTTCCATAATTCCGGGAATCGCGCGGTCGATCAGAGGAGATACTGCCTCGGGCGTGACATCACGTGCCGAAAGACCGGTTCCGCCAGTAAATATAACAAGATCAAAATTATTTTCACGATAGTTTTTAAGCACAGACTGGATGGTGTCAATATCATCGGGAATCACCTGGTATTCGGAATCCATGATCCTGTATTTCTCAAGCGAAGCAACAATGGCCTTTCCTGAAGTATCTTCCTTTTCTTTTCTGAAAATGCGGTCTGAGCAGACTACCACCGCAGACTTCAGTGTACGGTCAAGATATTTACGGTCGCCGGATTTTCCGCCGTGCTTTTCCAACAGCCTGATATTCCGGATCTCAACATCTTTGTCAATCGGTTTAAGCATATCATACATTACCAATGCCGCTACAGAAGCTCCGTGCATGGCTTCCACCTCCACGCCGGTTTTATAAACGGTGTGAACTTCAACAGAAATAATTACAGAAAGATCTTCTATTCTGAAGGTTACCGAAGTATATTCCACAGGCAGCGGATGGCAGTCGGGAATCACATCACTGGTTTTTTTAACGGCAAATAATGCCGAGGCACGGGAAAATTCAAAAATATCCCCTTTCGGAACTTTACGCTGTTCTATCGCTGCGATTGTTTCAAGAGAAGAGGTCTGTACTGTTGCCGTTGCAACTGCTTTACGAAGTGTGGACGATTTGTGGGTAATGTCAACCATATTATTTATTTACTTTCCACTGATGGGATTCATCATTAAAAATTTCTTTTCCCCAGATCTGGAGTTCTGATTTTATGCGCTCCACAATCTCACTGCAGGCTTCAATTGCTATAGTTCTGTGCCTGGAAGAGGTGAAAACAAAGAGACAAATCTCTCCGGAATTTACAGTGCCGAGGCTGTGATGAACGTGCATACAGGTAAGGTCATATTTCAAAAAAATTTCTTCTCTGATGGTATGCATCTGCTCAAGGACCATTTCTTCATACGCTGTATATTCAATGGCTTTGACGGTTTTACCCTCTATCAGGTCTTCCCGAATCTGACCGAGAAAGATACTGTGGGCACCAATGTCTTTTTTGGAGGCATGCTTGGCTATGCTTTCCGAGATAAACAGAGGACTGACCGGTCCTTCCATAAAAATATTCTTTATTGATCTGCTCATTTTTTTCTTTCCTGTAATGCTGTTATTCCACCTTTTAGATGACTTATATTTTCTGAAGCTCTAAAATATTCTATCAAAATCTCCGCCGCTTTCAGACTTCTTTTACCGCTCTGACAAAATAAAAGGATTTGTTCACCCCTGATTTCCGATATTCTTTCCTTCAGTTCCGAAAGCGGAATCTGAATATGCGGAAAATCAGCAGCAGGGAGTTCTCCGGTTTCTCTGACATCCACTGTAGTGGTAGTCAGTTCTGAATTTTTTGTAATGAACTCATCGCAATTCAATTCGCGGATGACTGTACCGGGAACACCGCAGAAAAAACTGTAATTCATTTTTTCGAATGATTCACGGTCTGCCGGGATCTCCTTAATCTCCGAATCATCACTTAAAATATCCATGACTAATATCTGATAGGTAAGCATATTAAAAGTCAGCAGCTTACCAGCCAACACTTCACCTATTCCTGTAACCAGTTTGATAACCTCACTGGCCTGCATGATACCGATCATCCCTGGAAGAACACCTAAAACTCCTACCTCATTACAGTCCTGAACTTCGTCCGGTTCCGGCGGATTGGGAAAAAGATTTCTGTAATTGACCGGATCAGTGCCTTTGTAATGAACATTGAATACAGATACCTGTCCTTCATATTTATAAATGGCAGCAAATACTAAAGGTTTCCCCAAAAGAACACAGGCATCATTGATCAGATACCGTGAAGTAAAATTATCGGTACAATCGACAACGACATCATAATCTGAAATAAGATTCCATGCATTTTTTGCGGTCAGTTCTACTGCATAGGTATTCACCGTAATTTCAGGATTCAGTTTCTGAAGCTTTTGAGAAGCTGTTCCAGCTTTAGGGCTTCCGATATCACCGGTCGTAAAGAGGATCTGTCGCTGAAGGTTGCTTAATGAAACCTGGTCATGATCTACAATTCCCAGGGTTCCGATCCCAGCTGCTGCGAGATACTGTAGAACGGGACATCCTAAGCCACCGGCACCGATAACCAGTACTTTAGCTCCGGACAGCTTCTGCTGACCTTCAGGTCCAAAATCTGAAAGGCTGTAATGCCTTGCGTATCTTTCGTTGTATTTTTCCATATTTACCCTCCTGAATAAGGCGGCATCAGGGCTACCACATCATCTTGCTGTAAGGTGATATTTCCCTGAACCAGTTTTTTATTGACCGCAAAAATAAATTTTCGTTCTGCAAGCTCGGGAAATTTTTCAATTAAGCCGGTTCTGAGTGAAAACAGATCTGAACTTTCAAACGTTAACTCTTTCCCCGTAATCTCAGAAATCTGTCCGAATGCGATGATTTTTATTTCCATAACGGCTTATTTAACCTGTTGAACGGTTATTTTTGACATATTTTTGACATAACGGCGTCCGGTTGCTCTGTCCGTCGGGGTGACCAACATGATATTTTCTTTCATTGTTCCAGCAGGAGAACCATTCATCTCAGTTATAAGAAGTGCCTGGTCTCCATTGGCACTGTTAAAAATTTCATTCCATGAGAACACCACTTTATAACCGTCTTCGGCGATGCATACGATGTAAAATTCGCTCAACAGCTTGGGAGATGAGGTTTTAAATTCTGCTTTCTCAAGAACATCTTTAAGTGAAACCCCACTGATTTTCCTGAGAGTACTTTTATAATCCATCTTATGGTTGTAGATCACGAGACTGTCCACCGTATACTTTTTGTAATTTTTAAGATCATCATAACGGATTGTTACAGGATGTACAATAGCGCCCGTAACCGCAATGGATTGGGTGGTCTGTGCACTTAGTGTGACACCGAACAGTACAATAAAAAATGAAAGGATTTTCATACTATGCTTTTGTAAATAATAATTTGTAAGATGCCATCAGCAAGACAGTTGCCAATACATATTTTAAGATATTCTGATTGAATTTTTTTGACCCAAGATAAGCACCTAGCAGTCCGCCGGTAAAGGCTACAATAATAAACATCATCATATTGGAGGTGAAGGAAATTCCTTGTGTAATCATTCCGCCCAGACCTGCTATGGAGTTAACGAAGATAAATGCAGCACTGATCGCAGCGGTCTGCTTCTGGTTGGTCCAATGAAGTAACAGTAAAATGGGGGAAAGGATAATTCCTCCACCAATCCCGATCATTCCGGAGAGAAGGCCTACCACTCCACCTGTAATCACAGCGATGACCGTATTATGAGATTTGAGTTCACTGTCATCCACGTTCTTAAAAAAGAAAAAACGGATCACAGGAAACAATAAAAGGATGCCAAGGATGCGTTTGTAGATATTTTCTTCTACGGTGATCATACCTCCGATAAATGCCAGTGGAATCGAAGCTGCAGCAATGGGGATAAATAGTTTCTTTGAAAAATATCCTCCCCTGTAATACTGGATAAAAGAGGTAAGAGAAACAAAAAGGTTAAGCACAAGTGCCGTCGGTTTCATTTCTTCAGGAGCAACACCGTACAAAGCCATCAGAGCCAGGTATCCGCTGGCACCGCCGTGACCTACGGCGGCGTAAAGAAAGGCAACAAAAAACAGGATAACATAAAATAATTCTACAGACATATCTTGATAGAGTTGAGTTTTTTAACAGTGATTTAAACGGGAAGAAGATGTATGGTTACCATGTCGTCTGCTTTGCAGCCGGAAGATTCTTCGGGGAGTACGATGAAACAGTTTGCCTGGGCAAAGGAGTGCAGACGGAACGATTCCTGTGCATGAAGCGGGGTTACTTTTCCGTTGCTGTAAAAAGCCTTTAAAAAGTGGGTGAGCCCTGTTGCTTTTGGATAATCGTGGGTTAAAGTAGCGTGCATTTCCTGAATTCCGTGCGATAATCCCATGGCTTTCTCAAGTGACGGTAAAACATACTCGTAAAAACAGGTAAGCGAAGAGGAAGGATTTCCGGGAAGTCCGAAAATAAGCTGATCCCCTTTTGTTCCGAAAAAAAGAGGTTTTCCCGGTTTTTGCCTGATCCTATGAAATTTCTCCTGAACCCCGCAGGATTGCGCAACAGAGGTGACAAAATCATAGTCTCCTACGCTGACACCTCCATTCAGTAAGACAACATCGTTTTTTTCGAGGGCTTTCTCAAGAACTTTTTTCAGCTTTTCGGGATGATCATCAGCTCTGAAAGTTTCAATATCTTTAATTCCTATCTGATGCAATACTGCCTTCAGCTGGAATGAGTTGGCTTCATAAACCTGTCCAAATTCCAACGGAACTCCGGGCTGCTGCAATTCGTTTCCTGTAAGAATAACTGCAACTTTGGGAGGGGTATAGACAGAAACTTCCACACATCCTATTCCAGCCAGAAAACCGATGGCGGCTGGGGAAAGATACATATTCGCAGCCATGGCAACTTCTCCTTTTTTCACTTCTGCTCCTCTCGGACGGACATTGACTCTGTACTTCAGCTGATCATCTTCAGCAATAAGCAGTTCATTTTCGATGCGGATTTTTTCCTGCATGATCACCGTATCTGCATTTTCCGGAAGAGGGGCTCCGGTAAAGATTCTCGCAGCCTGACCTCTTTGGAGGATTAAAGGCTCTGAAGCTCCCGCAGCCATTTCTCCGGTAATTGTGAGAGGAATGTCTTTATCTGCAAATTGCAGGGCATACCCGTCCATGGAAGACTGGGCGAAATTCGGAATATCGGTACCGGCAGTCACGTCCTCTGAAGTAACCAGACCGAAGGCATCGGCAAGAGGCAATAGGCTGCTTTTGCCAGGCAGCGCCGCCTCAAGGATAATTTGTTTAGCTTCCTGTACAGAAATCATTTTCATTGGATCAGTCGTTCGTAATCTTCTATGGTATCAATATCAACAGCTCCCAGTTCAAAACTGATTTCGGCTGTATCTTCTCTGAAATGATGCAGTAATTTTTTAGCACCTTCCTGTCCGGAAAGACCGGAGAGGTATTTAAAATATTTTTCTGTAAAAAGAGCCGGAGTTCCCGAAGTCCCTGAATAGGCTGATGCCACAATGCCTTTCTGAGAACTTTCCTGTTCACTGATCAGTGCCCTGAATAAAGAGGCTTCAATGAACGGCTGGTCACAGACAGCAACAATACAGTTGGTCATCTCCGGAAATTTATTTAAAAGCCTTTTGAGCCCTATTCTGACAGAGGAACCCATTCCTTCGCCCCAATCTGGATTTTCCACGATGGAAATATTGAGGTCTTCAATTTCTTTTTTGATATGCCTGTGATCGGATCCTGTTACCACTGCTGTAAAAGGAGTGACTTCAAGTGCCTGTGCGGCTACATGCTGTAAGAGACTTTTTCCTTTAAATTTCAGCAGCTGTTTAGGCTGTCCGAGCCGGGAAGAATTCCCTGCGGCTAAAATAAGTATTGCTGTTTTCATTATCCTCCGATTGTAATCATGCTTCTGTTTTCTAACTTTGATGCATCGATGTCTTCAAAAACACCGCTGAACTGTCCACCTAAAGCTTTAGCCTTTGCCATCATTGTGGTTTCGATCAGGGGCAGGACTGCTTCGCCCCGGCGTAACGCTCCCAAAAGGTCTGTTTCATCTTTACTGAACAGACAGTTTTTCAGTTTCCCGTCTGCCGTAAGTCTCATTCGGTTACAGGTATCACAGAATGGCTGGCTCATGGTACTGATAACAGCAAATGATCCGGTATGTCCCTCAATCCTGTACCTGCTTGAGGTATCGTTAGGTTCAGGTTCAACGGGGATCACGTCGTATTCTGTACTGACCTTCATCAGGATCTCATGCAGGGTAAACAC
The DNA here is from genome assembly GCF_057180465.1 of Chryseobacterium sp. HNCC26DJ238. NCBI lineage: Bacteria > Pseudomonadati > Bacteroidota > Flavobacteriia > Flavobacteriales > Weeksellaceae > Chryseobacterium > Chryseobacterium sp. HNCC26DJ238. The sequence continues at coordinate 61,841 of NZ_JBXUGI010000010.1, read as the reverse complement.
CTGGTTTCCAGTCCATTTATTTCCACTGAAAGGCATGAATTCAATAAAACGAACTTCTATATGGTGATCTTTTGTAAGCTCAATAAAATCAAGAATTTCATCATCATTCAGTCCTTTCATCACTACTACATTGATTTTCACGCGCATCCCGTGGCTGAGAAGAAGATTTATATTATTCCGGACCCTTTGAAACAGGTCTCTTCTCGTAATCTTAAAGAATTTTTCAGGCTTCAGGGTATCAAGGCTGATGTTAAAGGATTTGATATTGGCTTCCAGTAATTCTGTCAGCATCTCATCCACTCTGATTCCGTTGGTGGTGATAGCAAGTTCAACGTTCAGTTTTCCCAGCGATCTCAGAATTTTCGGCGCATCTTTTCTTACGAGAGGCTCGCCACCGGTAAGTCTTATTTTCCTGACCCCGTTCGCTACAAAAAGCTTAGCAATGGTTTCAATTTCATCGACCTGCATCAGTTTTGCCGCTGGCGCAAAGGCATATTTTTCTTCCGGCATGCAGTAAAAGCAACGCAGGTTACAGTTATCGGTCAATGAGATCCGCAGATAATCATGCACCCTTCCGAAAGTATCTTTAATCATTTTATTTATTCTGTGGCAAACGGGCTACCCATGGATCTTTTCCGTTTTATAGCGTAGAGAAATCCCTTTCCTGCTTTCCATAACGGCTTTTATTTCAGAAATGACAGACAGTGCAATTTCTTCAGATGTTTCTGCACCAATATCCAGACCAATCGGACCGTAGATCTTCTGAAGATCCTGATCCGTTACTGTTATCCCGTCTTCCTTGAGATCACTGAGCATCCTGTCCATTTTTGTTTTAGGTCCTAAAATCCCTATGTAAGGACTTTCACTCTGTAAAATGAGTTTCAGGACTTCTATATCGTATTGATAATTATGGGTCATCAGTACAAAATAGGTCCGGTCATCAATCATTACGTTTTCAAGCAGTTGTTCAGGTTTTCCAACAAACATATTTTTAGCTTCAGGAAACCTTCTCTGCGTTGCATGGGTTATTCTTCCATCACCGACCGTCACCTCCCAACCCAACAGATCAGCCATTTTCACAACGGGCTGTACATCATTTCCTGCCCCTGCAATCACCAGCGAAACCGGAGGCGCAATAAAGTGCAGCAAAACAGTCTGTCCGATATCCCCCTTTTCTACTTCCCTGATCTCTGTTGAACGGTTAAGAAAAACACTGCTCAACTGCTGCTGCAATGAGTATCTGTCCTGCTCCATTTGATCCCCGGAGCGATATACTGCAACGGTACCAATTTGTTCAGCATTTCTCTTCAGAGAAAACAGGGTGACCACTACAGCGTCAGTGCGCTGTTTTTCTACCTGTTTCAGTATTTCCACCGGATTACAGGGATCCTGATCATCAATATATTCAAAAAGAATATGTACAATTCCGTTACAGCCTAACTGCACACTGAATTCAAGAACACTTTCGTCACTTGTATCATAAGTAATCAGTTTTTTTTGTTTCTGATTGATTGCCAGAAGTGCTTTTCTTAAAGCATCCCCTTCCAGGCATCCTCCACTGATCGCTCCGGTCAGGATTCCGTCTTCATTAACCAGCATTCTTGCTCCCGGCTGACGGTAGGAGGATCCTTCTACCCTTACTACCGTTGCCAGGGCTGTTTTTTTACCTTCGGCAACTGCCTTCTTATAGGAATGTATTATTTTACCGGTTTCAGTCATAGCATATCTTTTATTAGCGAGTCAACGGTTCTCCATTCACTTCTTTAAGCAAATATAATCAACATCTTTTATTATTTTTTATGATCAACGTCTGATTATTATTTTTAGTGAAATTTCAGAAGAAATAATAGATGGAAATTTGCAAGAGCTTTTATTTAAGTAATCAAAAGCTTAATACTCAAAATTTGGTCATGTCGTTATTCTGAATATTTTCACCAGATCCGAAAGCATCAATTTCTATCCGGACTGCCTGTGGAAACAACGAGAAAATCAAAGAGCTTTGTCAGTATTTTAAGTTTTTAATTTATACTCAATCATTTGTATGTTCGAGATGCCGGAAAGGTTTTCCTATATCTGATTTTGGTATCAACAAAGTTAATGAACTGGCTGACCTTAAAAAGATGAACGAATCCGGTTAATCATGACCCTTCGATGTAATATATATTGTCGAATGTAAATTTTAGACCACTATGCGTTCAGTCATAGAATGTTATGGTAATAAAAAGTATTTTTACATCAGTCAAAAGATTACATCTATACCTTGTGGGACAGGATCGTTTAAAATAGAATAGGTCAGGCTTCAGGAAACAGGTATTGTTTTTATATATTTTATAGTTATTATTTGAGTTAATTATTGAGAAGAGAGCAACACATCCTGTTTTGCTCTCTTTTTTGTACCCTTTTATGAAATACAGACAGGGGTAATTGCTGAGTAAAAAACAGATAAACTTTATTACCTCATTATAATTTTTTATTCTCTGTTAATTTTTTTTATCTATATGATTCAACGCACATTGTGATCAGTTTTCATTATATACATTTGTAATTATTGAAGCGTTGAAATACGGTTACAATTTTTTTTCATCATTTGTGTTTTATCCCTCTCTCCGGAGAGGGTTTTTACTGAAGCTCCTGTATATATTCCATAATCCTCCTTTAGCCAAACTTTCATGGAGCTGTTATGACCCTGATCATAGCACTCTCAGGTATTTTACCATACATTTACTATAATACGTCAATACAGGAAAAAGAATATTTTTTTAGATGATGTTTCTTTATCCATGTCAATAATGAAAACACTTGGTACAGGAATTGACATATCTTTCAAAACATTGTGATAAAATCAAACAGTCAGCTGACTAAATATACCAATACATGTCTCAGATAGAAGAAAGTGAAATAAAAGGAGGACAGGGCCAGGTGCTTGAGCCTGAAACCTATCGTGACTCCATCGGTACAATGGAGCAGTCAGGAAAACGAAAATGGGTATTTCCTAAAAAACCGAAAGGAAGATATACCAACTATAGAAACATCGTTGCTTATACTCTATTGGCGTTTTATTTTGCTATTCCATTTGTCTCTGTGAACGGAAATCCTTTTTTGCAGTTTGATCTGATCAACCGCCAGGTTTTTATCGTAGGACAGCCTTTTTACCCACAGGACTTTTTCCTGCTGACGCTGGGTGCAATTGTTTCGCTGATCTGTATCATCCTCTTTACGATTGCTTTTGGAAGGATTTTCTGTGGATGGATCTGTCCACAGACCATTTTTCTTGAAAATGTTTTCAGAAAGATCGAATATGCGATTGAAGGTGACCGGAATAAGCAGATGAAGCTTGACCGCCAGGAATGGAACACGGAAAAAATATGGAAAAGGGGTCTGAAATGGACCATTTACCTGATACTTTCCCTGATCTTTACGCACTTCATGTTTATGTACATTGTTGGATATAAAGAAGTTTTCAGAATTGTATCTGAAGGACCGTTTGCCCATCCCACCAACTTCACAGTGATGATCCTTCTTACCGCTGCATTTTATTTTGTGTTTGCCTGGTTCAGGGAACAGGTATGTACGCTTGTTTGCCCCTATGGCAGACTGCAGGGCGTGCTTATCGACAAAGAAACAATCAATGTTTTTTATGATTTCAACCGTGGCGAAAACCGTTCGAAATGGAGAAAAGGCGAAGACCGCAAGGCCGCAGGAAAGGGAGACTGCATCGACTGTTACCAATGTGTTGTAGTCTGCCCGACCGGAATTGATATTAGGGACGGACAACAGCTGGAGTGTGTGAACTGTACTGCCTGTATTGATGCCTGTGATGAGGTGATGGATAAAGTAGGCCTGCCGCGCGGACTGGTCCGTTATGCCACAGAGAATGAAATTGAAACCCAGAAGCCTGCAAAATTTACGACACGTATGATGAGTTTTGTGGTGATACTTGTTGCTCTTCAGCTTTTCTTAGGTTTTATGTTGTATAACCGAGGGACAATGGAAGCAAAATTTATCAAGCCTGCAGGAAGTACATTCTTCGTGAGAGACGGAAAAATAACAAATACCTACAATTACACCTTCCTGAATAAAAGTAATGAGAAGAGAACCGTAACCATCAAAGTTCTCGAACCGGCCAATGGTGACATCACTTACAGTGCTTCCAGTAAAATTGTTGTTGACCGGGACAAAATTACCAAAGGATCAGTAAATATCAGTTTTCCGGAAAAGGAAATGAAGCTATCCAAACAGAACATCAGTATCGGTGTATTTGATGAGAAAGGCAAAATGCTGGATTCCTATGACACCTATTTTGAAGGCCCTTTCAAACTGCAGTTCTAGAGACCGGAAAATACATGCTACAAGAAAAACATACTATACTAAGAACCAAACCATTCCATAAATCTGAAACAGATAATTCACCGTGAAGGAATATTGATTATATTTGCATTATTATTTTACTATTTTGAATGAAGAAAAAAGTTGTACTCTTACAGGATAATAAAGATATTCTTGAGATTATGGATCATGTACTGGAAGAGGAAGGATTTGACGTAACGGGCTCCCTCACAACAGAACCGATCGAAAATATTGAGGATATCGATCCTGACCTTGTCATTGTCGATGATCATATCAAGGGCACGGTGAAAGGATCTGAGGTAATCAAAGAACTGAAGTCCGATCCTGAAACAGAAGAAATTCCTGCAGTTCTGACATCAACCTCCACTAACCTTGCCGCAGAAGCAGCAGCATGCAGAGCAGATGATTATATTGCAAAACCATTTGGCATTGATGAGATGATTGATGTCGTAAAAAAGAATATTGATAACTGATACTGTTAAGGCCGCAAAAAGAATTGCAGCCTTTTTTATTTTAAAATTGAAATTGCCGATTGATCTGAAAGTAAATATTACTGGTTCAACGTCCTGAACATATCTTCAGTCTTAATAAGCCTGAGATTAATATTGGAAATAATGATGGACAGATAATCCCTTAATGCAATATCATCCTCAATTCTCTCTGAAAAATCAGGAACAATCACCACACTTTTTGAAACTAAATTTTCTGTAAAGATTACCTCGTGACGAAGCTCATAGTCATAGCCGAAATCTTCCGCAACCAAAAATTCCAGATACTGTATTACTAACTTCTTAAATCCCGATGAATCATACATATTGAAGGTTTTTAATTGCTGTCCAACGCTTCCTAAAGGTCTAAAACCATGCCATACATGATGGGGAATCGGGATAATTTTATCGCAATTCATTGATTAATGTTTTTTGGCTCTAAACATCATTTATCAGTAATTGGGATTTTATTCATAACAGGTAATCTATTAACCTTATCGGATCTTAACCACAGACTGTATTTTTCTAATGGGCTTAAAGCTGGTAAATTATATTTTATTTAAATTATCGGTTAAAGACCGAACCGATGAAACAGATTCATGCTCTTTCGCCGGCAGTAAATACCATACTGTATATAAAAGCAGTTGCCAGTCTTATTCCTACAGTCAAAACAATGACTTTTACGCAAAACACAATAATAAGAGATTTATGCTATTTTTGCGTACCTTTTATTAATTAGATTTTGATTTTATATCTTCGTTCAATCATCTAGGGCAAAACCCAATATTAATTTTCCAAACAGCTATTGAGAAATATAACAGCAGCTAAACTCTAAATAACAGTACTAAAATATAAATTCAGACAAAATAAAATCAGTTAAATGGATGAAACCCGTAATAAAGACAGTTATGAAATTTTAGTTTTTGATTTTATCAGAGAAATTTATGTTATTTGTCCAAATTGTGAAAAAAAAGCAATTATAAAATCCGAAAAATTTCAAGACATCAATGTAAAATTAGTATGTCCCAATTGTGGATTTAACAGGAATTCCGATAAAAAATATTTGGGATGCTCAAGTATTAAAAATTCAAGTGATATTATTAAAAACATGATCGTTTTTGGAGGTGGAATTGATCCATACTTTCATATAACTTTGTGGTATACAGCAAATGTTGGAGAAAATTTATTTTGGGCATACAATTATGAACATTTAAATTTTATTAAAAATTTTGTTTCTGCAAAATTAAGAGAAAGAGATATTGAAAATAGGGTTAATAAAAGTTTAGGGAGCAGGCTGCCAAAATGGATAACTTCAAATAAAAACAGAGAAATTATCTTAAAAACCATACTAAAACTTGAGAAGAAATAACCAATACGAAGATTCAGGTCAAGCGCTTAAAACTTCAAAAACCTTAAAAATTTCCTCTTGAAAAAGACAAAATATGCAGTCTAATATTTAAGTGAATTGTAAGTATATCAATGTTTTGTATTCAATACTGTAGTTGTTAAAAGGTAACTGAACTAAAAATATTTAGATAATATCTGAAAAACTGAGATAAACGATTCATTATCTAACAGTCTTACTCATTATTAGTATCATTTTTGTATTTGTTGTTTGAAAACCAATATTTGTACAATCACCAAATCTGATTATTATGCTAAAAAAAGGAGACCATGTAAAATGGCAATTTCAAAACGGAGAAACCCATGGAACGATTATGAAGATCCATACAAAAGATTTTATGTTTATGAACCGCCAAAGAAGAGCATCAGAAAGTGAGCCTCAATACGAGGTCATGAGTGAAAAGACCGGTAAAAAAGCAGTTCACAAAGAATCAGCTTTAAAAAAAATATAAAAGATTTAACTTGTCACTTTAATCTTGCTTCTTCATTATTTTAATTGGAATAAAAGATCTCAGTTATACATACCACATTATTTTTCTTTGGTTTGATAATTGATAAACTTTTCTCACACCATAAAAAATAGAAGATATGATTACCTTACTCAACGATGCTCCGGAAAATGTTGCGGCATTTAATGCCAGCGGTGAAATTAATCAGGAAGATTTTGAAAATATCGTCATCCCCCACGTTAGAAATAAAGTGGAAAAATTTGACGAACTGAATTATCTTCTTTATTTAAATGCAGATACAGAACACACTGATGTAGATGCATGGCTGACCCATTCTCTTTCAAGTCTTAAAAATATCACTCCTTATAACCGGGCAGCGATCATCAGCGATCATGCAGGAACAAAGACAATTAATGATTTGAATAACAGTGAAAATTTCAAGGTCTTTCCAAAAGACAGTGTATATAATGCAATGTACTGGTGCAATAATGGAAATGAGCCCCAGATACCTGAAAATTAAAAATTAATCCTCATCAGAATACCTGCAAATCTTTCTTTTCAATATATAACCAAAGCTCTCCACAGTCTCTGACTCTGGGGAGCTTTTTTTAAAAGCTTTGTGCTTTTAAATAAACGTAGCCATAGATTTAATGATGAAATGTAAGGATTTAGTAATCACTTCGAGTAGGTTTTATAAAAACCGTATCGAGAAGTTTTTGATTAACACCAAAACTCAAAAAGATTTTACTGGATCTTTAACGCTAAGATCGCAAGGAATTTCATTTAATATCATGAAAATATTTTTCGGTCGCAACGGCGTTCCACTCAGCTACGGCGAAGTTCTTTACTAACTTAAATAACACAAGGCGAGACAAGTTTTTATTAGATAGCTTTGTGCTTTTAGGATAAACAAAGACGTAAACTTATTGATGAAAGACAAGGATTCTACCCCCCGTCACTTCGACTAGGTCTTGATATAAAACAGTATCGAGAAGTTTTTGTTTTAAAGACAAATTTTGTGCACGTTTCACAGGTTCTCGATACATTTTTCTCCGCTTCGCTGCGAAAAACACTCGAACTAACGGTGCTCGAACTGACGAGGTGAAATGGATTTGTATAAAAAGGACGTCACTTCGAGTAGATTTTGAAAAAACCGTATCGAGAAGTGTGTGTTTTAACGACAAATTTTGTGTGCGGTTCACGGGTTCTCGATACATTTTTCTCCGCTTCGCTGCGAAAAACACTCGAACTGACGGTGCTCGAACTGACGGGACGACTTTGGTTCGGTAAACAGGACGTCACTTCGAGTAGGTTTTGTAAAAACCATATTGAGAAGTTTTTGTTTTAAAGACAAATTTTGTGTGCGGTTCACGGGTTCTCGATACATTTTTCTCCGCTTCGCTGCGAAAAACACTCGAACTGACGGGACGACTTTGGTTCGGTAAACAGGTCGTCACTTCGAGTAGGTTTTGAAAAAACCGTATCAAGAAGTTTTTGTTTTAAAGACAAATTTTGTGTGCGGTTAATAGGTTCTCGATACATTTTTCTCCGCTTTGCTGCGAAAAACACTCGAACTGACGGTGTTCGAACTGACGGTTTTTTTTACAATAGTAGTGATATTATCTTCAGTCATATCAAAATAACAAAAACGTTTGTCATTCTGAAAGAATCTAAACTTTAATTCTACGGACACAAAGATTTTTTTTGATGATTCTGAAAATATTTCCGATCGCTAAGGCATTCTAAACATGATGAACAAAGTATTTAATTTATCGCAAGGAAAAACAAAGTTTATTTGATAGCTTTATTGCAGGGATTTCTGTATGATTTTTGTTGAAATCCTTTATTAAATTCATAAACAAAAGAAATCCAAATCATGCAAAAAACCCATAATAATTTTTTCTACAAAAACGGACTGAGCATTGTCGTCATGAGCTTATTCATTCTATTTCTAGGCTGCCAGTTCATCACAGGCTGGCACGTAAAGAACAGTGAACTCGCAGAAGTAAAGATGCCTCCCCTATCACTGACTGCGTATTTCTACAGTCCGCATTTTATGCAGGCCACTTTTGAAAATTGGGAAAGTGAATTTCTTCAGATGGGAATGTATGTCCTCCTGACTGTTGCCTTAAGACAAAAAGGCTCTGCCGAATCGAAATCTCTTACAGAGAAAGAAGATGTCGACCGGAAGCCGATTGCCCATCAAAATGCTCCCTGGGCGGTCAAAAAAGGAGGTATCATCCTGGCTGTTTACCAACATTCTCTTTCTATTGCTTTTATAATCTTATTCTTACTTAGCTTTATCTTTCATTTTAAAGGCAGTTTTAATAATTATAATGAAGAGCAGATGGAAAAGCATCTGCAGACCGTGCAATGGACTGATTATCTCACAGACTCCCAGTTCTGGTTTGAGTCTTTTCAAAACTGGCAGAGTGAATTCCTTGCTGTTGGCGCCATTGTGTTGCTTTCCATCTGGTTAAGGGAAAAAGGTTCTCCTCAGTCAAAACCGGTTGATGCACCGTCTGATGATAATTAATTAAAGTTAAGTTCCTAATCTTTAATTTCTCCGTTTCATTCAACTTATATAAAAATATCTTTGTATCAATAAATTCTTAACAAAAAATAATAATAAATTGAATTTCAATATGTTTTTATCTAACCTAAAGTATGTAATCATTCAGAAATTAAGCCTCAGATTCGTTTAAAACATATTCAATTCGATCAAAGAAAGAGAAACACCCATTGAAATCATACAGCTTATTTTTTAATATTTCAGTCTGAAATTTTAAAGGTAAATGAGTACCCCATTTTGAAATATTGATGATACCCGGATTTTTTTTCAGATATATAACTAAAATTCCATTAATCTCTTCATCAGTGAGTTTCATTGTTTTGATATCTTTCAACGAATCAGATTGATGATGACTGACTTTAAATACTGATTTGTTGTCATCATGGATAAATTCTATTCCTTTATGATCAAGCAGTAAACAGATTGTTTTATTGACTTTTGATCCTGCGAAGGAATAAAAAAATATATTATCGTTGCTATTGAGCACCGGCCGTTGTGATCTCACTGTATTTATTTCGAATACTGAGAAATCCTTTCTAAGATCCTGAAGTACAAATTGGCCGGTCTGATCCAAAAATTCGTAAACCTCATTCGAGAAAAGAATTTCCAGCATTTTTTCTCTAATCCTATCTGCGGTATCTGCTGCATCTCCGAGAAAAATGGGTTTCTTGCCATCTTTTGCAGGCATAACTTCGATTTTTTCAGACTCAAAATCGATGTATTTAATCTTCCATATTTTCGCAGACAAAAAGATGTTTTCATCTTCTTTTATCTGAGGACTTAAAGGAAGCTCTCCTATTTTAACACCTTGACTTGAAACCTTAAAGAAAGTAGGTGTATGAAACATACTGTAAAAGTCTTTGTGATTAACTACTTTTTCTCCCTCCACACCAACGATATATTCATGACCTAACTTCTCTAAAAAGTCAATTTCTTGAAGATGATTTATAATTTCTTTGACCTCGTCTTCAGTAATATTGCTAAATGTAGAATTTGCAGATATTTTAGATAGAAGTTCATTCAGATACAAACCAGAACTTCCTTTTACAATAGACAAAATCTGATGTACTAAAACATCATAAGGTTTTTCAATAATCTGAATGGACTCAATATATTGTTCTGAATACAATAACCAGCAGGCAAGAGACTGCAAAAGGCTCCATCGATCAGTCGAGTACAAATAAAGATTGCTGGATTTACCTTCCCTTCTTCCACTTCTTCCAACCCGTTGTATGAGCGATGCAATACTGTGCGTAGCATCAATTTGTACCACTTCGTCAACATTTCCAATATCAATTCCAAGTTCTAATGTTGATGTACAGGAAATACAGAAATTTTCCATCTTTGCGCTTTTTGCAAAAAATTCAATATATTCACGAACTTCTTTATCAACTGATGAATGATGCGAAAAATAATTCTGATGTCCACCAACTCTTTCTGAAATCTTTTTCAGCTTAACAGCAACCTCTTCGACCCGACCTCTGGCATTCGGAAATACCAAGATTTTAGAATCCCGAGTTCTGACATACAAATCCTTTAACAGATCAAGAGGTAACTCCTCGACACTGCCTGCGAAATATTTAAAAAGCGCATTAATGGGTTTTGGCGTATTATCACGAATAATCTTTGTGTTCTCAGAATTCCCTAAATAATCTTTAAGTTCCGCATATTGATTTACATCGCTTACAGTAGCTGATAATCCAACAACACTAAAACGACTGCGATTGACTTGTTGAAGCCTGCTTAAAAGCGACTTTAAATGTAACCCTCTTTCAGAGCCTAAAAAAGAATGAATTTCATCAATAACGATGTAATCAAGTGAGGAAAAAAGATGATGAATATTTTGAGGTCTGTTCACGAACATTGCTTCCAGAGATTCGGGAGTAATCAAAACAATTCCTTCAGGATTTTTAATCAGATGATCTTTTTGAGCTTTTGATGCCTCTCCGTGCCACTTTGTAACTTTTACATCTAAGTAATCGCAAAGCTTCTCTACCCTTACAAATTGGTCATTAATTAAGGCTATAAGTGGAGAAATATACAATACTTTAACTCCCCTGTCTTTAAAGTTCACTTTTGAAAGAATAGGAAGGAAAGCGGCTTCAGTTTTACCTGAAGCGGTTTTTGATATGATAACATAATTATTGTCTGTTTCTAAAATTCTTGGAATCGTTGCCTCCTGAATTTTTCTAAGACTTTCCCAGCGTTGATCTCTGATGTATTTTCTGATGGGCTCAGATAAAAGGTCAAATGCTGTCATAATTCATCAATGTTATCTAAAAGCACAAGATCATTCGGTCTTTCATCGGAAATCTCTATCTCTCCGAAAAGGCGTTTTTTATCCACATCAGGATTTTGTCTGATGATATTCAAGATATTCAGAAAGTCTCTGATAACCTCTCTAGGAGTAAGAAATTCTGATGCTCCAGGTTTGTTGAACATCTCTTCCATAAAGAAAGAAATTTCTTCATCAGTAATATTAAGTTGTGTCTTATAATTGAAATCAAAAATGAGTTTTAATTTTTTGAGCAAAACAAAGATTTCATTATGATTTAAAGGATGCAGTTTAATGACAGGCTGTGCGTAATCTCTGATTTCAAGAGTTTCAAACTTATTGCTCTGGAGTCTTGATTTCAAAGCCTGATAACTGAACAGTCCTCTTCTTTCATTCTCCAGAAACTCTTTAGTACCTGCAAAATTGATAAATAGATTAGAGACTTTACCTTGAAAGCAATCGTTGTAAATGGATAAGATTTTTTCATAATTTTTCTCTCTCACAGCAGAAGTTGAAATTTTATAAAGGTTGATGGCTTCGTCCAGATTGATCATAAATCCACTATAGCCCATGTTCACAAATAGCTTACAGAAATTCTTCAACATATCATAATAATTGGAATCATTAATGATCTCACGAATTCCTAAGTCCTGTCTAGCTTCCGTTTTGGTTTTGTATTCACCTTTTAACCATTTAAGAGAATTTCTTCTCAGTGATTCATCGTTGGTAATGTATCCGTCATAATATTTTACTACAACTGACCCAAAATCAAATCCCCCAACTTCAGTAATTTCGTTTACTGTTCTCATAATAGAGTTTCTGATAAGATCACGATATTGATCATTACGGATATCTACCAATGAAATTTTGTTATCTTCTGCTGTTTTGGAGATTACCTGTTCAATCCATTTTTCCAATAAAGTAGGAAGAGCTCCACCTTCTGGTTTTGTCTGTATAGCAATATTATCCATGATCGCAGAATAGAGAATTACACTTTTCCCGTCATTGGAATAGAGTCTGTTGTCTGGAGTAAAGTCTGCATTGGCCACAACAAATTTCTGCTTCATTGCCACTGTATTGAGTAAATGCAGCATAAAAGATTTTCCGCTCCCGAAATCTCCAATCCAGAATTTGACCACGCTATGACCATTTCTAATCTCCTCTAGTGTAGTGATCGCCGCATCAACTTCTTCAGACCTTCCCACAGTAATATGCTGAACTCCCACTTTGGGTACAACACCACCGGTTAAAGAATTAATGATTGAAGTAGCTTCTTTTGGTTTAATATTATTAATCATGAGTAAGTAGTTTTTTAAAGTATTCGTAGTTTATGGTTAAATATTCGTCTTCTTCTTCGATGAGTATATCATCAAGCATCTCAAAACAAGCCTCGTTAATTGACTCTATCGCTGCTCCAGCAAATAATTGTCTGGTTTTCATGTAATCTGAAAACTCCGAATGAAGAATTGAAAAACTGTTCTTTTCAAATAAATCCAAAATATCTTTTTGAATGTCATTAAAGTCTAAATTTTCAACATACTTAATAATTTCATCGTCCGAAGTATCAATTATGCTAAGAGCAATATTTTTGCTATCACCCTCTACGTTTGATATATATACAGGAATATTTTCTTCCTCTTCGCTTAAAATTTCCCCTAATTTTTGGGCAATTTCGGCGTCGAGCCTTTTTACCTGTTCTATAGCATCGCTGTCTATGATAATCTTTTTTCTTTTAGGTAAATAAATGGTTTTAACTTTTTCGAGACATGAATTAAGATCCCTGTTCTGAACAAATTCATTAACTACAGATTCAAACGCAGCAAATTGATCAGCAGTTGTGAATAAACTTTTTTGTATCGTTTTAGTAAGTTTTCTGTTATCAAACTTTTGAGAATCCAGATCCTTATCTAAATAATGAATGTACAACCGAAGTGATGAATTTTTATCATGAGCAGAGATAAATTTTGAAGCCTCAAAATACAAGTTGTCAACGGATGGATTCTTGACATTTACTTCTGCCAGCCTCGCAATCTCCCTTTCAAAAGCTACTGTATTTGTATAGTCTGATTTAATGAGTTCAAATTTTGTTTTCCATCTGTTCGTATTTGTTTCATTAAGAATCAGATTAGTTCTGTAATCGGCATCTAAGATTTGATGCTTATGATTTTCAAGAAAGGCATCCGCTTTTGATATTATTTTCTTATTAAACTTATCTAAAATTTCCGGCTTTGTATATTTAAAATCAGTATTAATTTTACGTTTTATATCATAAAAATCACGTACATTATTTTCGCACAACTTCAGAATATGATTAAAGATCTCCGATTGGATTGATTCTGATGTATATTTATAATTTAAACTGTCATTTTTATAATTGTATTCTAAAACAATAATAATTTCAGTTAGCTCATCAATAACTGTGTGATATGAACGGTTTACTGGTATACATTCTTTAAATAAAAAGTCTGTAACCCTCAAGAATTGTTTTAAAATCTGAATCCTGCAATATTCTATCTCATTAAAAACATTATTATTAAATGATAACCGATCAAGAAGTTTATATTGATCATCACTGAGAGTCATTTTTTTTCTATACTTACTGCCTAGTTTATAAGAATCATCTTCATGACTATATGATCTATTACTAAGATCTTTATCCGTACTTTCATTTTCTAATGAAGCAAAATCATTATACTGTATAGGAATCTCTTCCATTCCAGATACATCAGTAATAAAATCATTACTACTATTTTGAGATGAGATTTGTCTTTCCATGATTATTAGTTTTGTAATGATGTCCTTTACATTTTTATACAAATGATCAGAACATTACCGAAAATAAGATTATTTTACGATATTATCTTCTTTTTTCTCAGGAAGCAAGACTGATAGTAAAACGGAGATTATCAAAACTCCACCCACAATTCCTAATGAAAGCGGTGAAGAGATGTGATACCACGGTGCAATCAACATTTTGACACCGATAAATGCTAAGATTATTGCTAAACCATAAGGTAATTTACTGAACATGTGAATGAAATTTGCCAAGAGGAAATACAAAGATCTCAATCCTAAAATCGCAAAAATATTAGATGTATAGAGGATAAAAGGATCATTTGAAATCGCAAAAATTGCCGGGATAGAATCTACGGCAAAGAGTACATCAGTAAACTCAATTACTGCAACTACAACCAAAAGTGGAGTTGCCATTTTGATTCCGTTTTGTACCGTGAAGAACTTATCTTTATCGTAATTATCTGAAACTTTCCAAAAGCTTTTAATCAATTTCGCACCTGCAGTATCACTGTAATCTTCATCATCATCATCGCCACCATCACCCCAGGATTTAATTCCCGCATAGATAAGAAATAATCCGAAAAGCGTCATTATCACGTTGATTCTTACTACATGACCCAAAATATTCAGCTCCGGTAAATAGGTAAGGTCAATAAGCTCAACTCCCGCAAAAATAAAGATGGCTCTGAAGATTAAAGCGCCTATGATTCCCCAGAACAAAACCTTATGATGAAGAAATTTAGGAACTTTAAAAAATCCGAAAACCAAGATAAATACGAAAAGATTATCTACTGAAAGTGCTTTTTCTATCCAGTACGCTGCCTGATACTGTGTAAATTTTTCTAATGCCAGAGCATGCCCTTCCGTCTGGTTGAAAACCCAATATACCACTCCAGAAAACACCATAGATAGGGAAATCCAGACGACTGACCAAATGGTTGCTTCTTTTGAAGAAACCTCATGGGCTTTTTTATTGAATACCCCAAGATCCAGTAAAAGCATGATGACTACTACAATTGCAAAACCGATTACCAAACCGGGGTGCAAATCTAAAATATTGTTATTCATTTGTATTTTTATTTGTTTGTTAAAGTAATATACATCAAACGACCTCCTTCTTCATCCGAGAGCATGATTTTTTTACCATCGGTAAGCTCTACCATCGAATTGACAGGTACGATTTTGTCTTCAGTAAGATCTTTCATATTCGGTAAGCTCTGATTGACTAAAACCCATTTATTTTGATAAAATGTAAAATAGCCTACAGGTTTTTTATCCAAAGCAGTCAAACTTTCATTACGAATGACTTTCCTGGAAACATGCCATTTAAAAAGATACTGATTGTGATAGACCATTAATCTGTGGTTTTCAGGTTTCCAGACATTATCTTTAAATTTATAATAAAGATCAACTACAGGTAGCGTCCCCTTGTGTGGAGTTGCGCAGAATGGACATTTTGGTTTTGAAGTATTGTCGAAAACATACCATTTTTCGTCACAGTTGATATTACTGCATGGCTGAATTAAATCAACGGTTTTCAGTAGAGCAGTTTCCCACTCATTAGCAATCGGCCGAAGTATAGGATTGTGCAACCCGTCAATGAAGGCTTTTTTAAACAATTCACTCAGATAAGGACCAGTTACAGTGTAGGGAATTTTGCCAGGATCGCCCCAAAATAAATTCCATTTTTTTAAATGATCTACCTTTACCCGATTGATCTGATCCGTAGGATGTTCTACGAAAACAGCTTTTTCTCCCATCGATAAGACTTCGTCTTTTTCAGATTCTAAATCCCAAACTTTTCCACCTCGTAAAGGATGTCTTCTTAGTAAATACATATAGATAAGAATTGCTAGAGCATGTAAATCAGTCTTCTGATTTGGCAATTTCCTACTAGGATCATGTAGTTTCAAATGTTTTGTGCTTAAAACTTCTGGCGCTATAAAATCAGCTGTACCAATGACTTCTGGAGGATAAAGACCGTGAACCACTAAACCATCTATATCTATAATGTTAGCAGATTTTGTTATTGGATCAATCAATACATTGTTATATGATAAATCAGAATGGGCTAAACCCATTTGATGTAACTTTTTTACTCCTCTGCATAAATTTATACTAATCTGAAAATAACTCAACCAATCACCCAGTTCTGATTTATCTAAAACTAGAGGGTATTGATTATTTCTAAAAGATGGAGCTGTAAACCAAAGTCCCTTTTTTTCGGTTCCTTTAATATTATCACTAGAGCTATACCCCTTGTTAAAGAAAAATTTGGAATCATAAATTGGAACTATGACACCGGTTTTTCCGTCTTTTTCAACAGCGTCGTAAGGCCATCTATACAAAAGACTTAAATAATAATCTGAACTATGTCCATTTTTAATATTTTCAAGATAAATTGTTACAATCTTTTTAATTCGCTCTTTTTGATTAAAGTCTAAAGAATCCCTGAAAAATGCTACTACATATTTTCTGCCTGGAGCGAAATAAACATCTTTCACTCCGCCCCTGATAGGATTTCCATCGTCCACATATTCGTATGTTTTTGAGGAATCTATGATTGATTTAACCTTTACTACACTCATATTTTTAATAAATTACAGCTAAAGTTCTATCGTCATGATTGCCCTTACTCCAAAAATCCATCCATGCGGATAATTGATTTTCGACATCTGAATCTTCAACGAAATCAACTTTCGCTTTATCTTCATTTTCGCCATTTAAATCTCTTAAAAAATTCTTCCATGTCTCAAGATTTTCCAGCTTGCTTTCTACAACAAATTTCGGATCGTAAATTCCATCGGTCATCAGAAATAATTTGGAAAAGTCTGCAAAACAGTTGATTTTAAACCGATCTACCATGATTTCCGGTTTGCTGAAAATTTCAGGCATTGTAATAAAACGGGTTGCGCCGCTACTTTCTCCGACATCTAAAAAATTAAGCAACTGAACTTTCGTATTTTCTTGATCAATCACATTAATAGGGCAGTCTCCAACGCCAAAACTTAAAACGACGTAGCCTAAATCATTTTTTTTAACCAAAGAAAATATCAATGTTGTATGCAAATCTTTTAATGACACTCCTTCTTCACTAGCAAAAACAGCCAACTGATTGTGTAAGTTTTTTACATTTTGATATAATGAATTAATAATAAAACTTTTACTTTTTATTTTTTTGTCTTCTCCCGAAACTTGATCAGGTGAATTTTCTGAGTTGTTTTGTTCCTCCGAAATTTCAACTTCTGACATATTGTTTTGTATTTCATCATCAGTTTTAGACAAAGCTTTCTCCCCAGAGAAATATACAGCAACAGCTTCTGATAATTTATTTAAAAGAGATTCATTGTCAAAACTATTAACGATAAAATCTGTCGCAAACTGAGATCCGGCTCTGGCAAGCCTTGCGGATCCGGCTCCGTCTGCAAGTGAAACGATTGCCCATCCATCTGGTAAATCTTTAACCAAAAAATCATCATCCCTAAAAGTACCTTCATGTGCATGAGATCTACCTCTTTTGGATGCAACCACGATTTTTTTGTCTAAAAATGCAGACTTAAAAGTAATATTATCTTCCTTAGGAAATCTACTGTCCTGTGGACTCGGTTTGTTGAGCCACAAATCTTTCGGATCTGCATTTACAATAAACGGAATCGTTTTGATTTCTTCGCGCAGATTTTCATCGTTTTTGCTGACAAATACAATTTGAATTTCGATCGTATTAGCATGCGTTGGAGTGCCATGAATAGATAAATTTTCTGAATTAAACTGCAATCCTACAGAATCAAGGTTTCTTATTTCTTTAATAGTAATAGAAGAATGAGCTGAAAGATCAAAAGTATAGCTGTATTCCTTTTTGACATTCGCATTGGGAACAGTAAAATAGCTATCTCTGAATTCTTCTTTCTCTTTATACATTGTAAAAATTTGTAATATTTGTGACTTTAGATTTTTTATTGATTTTGATAAATCATAAATTTTTGCGTTATCTGCAAGCTTTTCAATAGTGATGTCAACTATTTTATTACTTTCAATTTGATGTTCTTTCAATACATCCTGTAGTAAACTTCTCATCTAACCTAAAGTTCTATTGATGTCAAAACCTCCTTCAGCCATACCGTATGAACCTGCATTTCCACACCAAGGACATTTCGCAACACCATCACCCTGAATACAGTGAATACCTCCACAAACACAAGTTGCCAGCGCATATCCATTTCCACATGACGGGCAGCTAGGATTTCCGTAGATTTCCTCACTTGATATTTTATTCGTATTAGAACCACCTTCCGAAAATTCTCTGTAAGAATTCTCATCAATTTTATAAGCTCCTTCAATTTTATAAAATCTCGTATCAAAACCTGGAACCCTTGATTCCTCCAGTGATTTTTTAAATTTCAACAAGTATAATTTATCGTTTGTTGAACATTTTCCATTGAGGACAACGAAATTATTATCGGGTAGAGAGTAGTTTTTGCTTAAATCAATCTTTTCAATTAATTCAGGATTTGATTTGCTTAAATTAATACCATCCTCGTTATTACTGTTGATATTTTCACTTGTAGCTCTTATCGAAGCAGTTACCCATTTGAAAAATTCTTTGTAGGAATTGCTATCCGTATTATTAAACATTAAAACCTGATCAGATAACTTGCCTAAAAGATTCATATTCGTATTGTCACCAATTGAAATGACAATCAAGTTAGATTTAGTGCGGTAATCTGCGTTCCATCTGTCAATCGCTTTTGTAGAATCATCGGTTGGGATACCATCTGTAAACAAAAAGATGACAGGTTTCCAGTCTCCTTTTCTTTCGTAAGTCGTTTTTACAATGTCTCTGTCGATAGAATTCATCAGTTCTTCCAAACCTTTAGAAAGAGAAGTTCCGCTCCCTATTGGTATTTTCGGAGGATAAAATGTAATTACATCCTGCAATGGAGTGATTATTTTGCTTTTTCCGGCAAAACCAATAATGGAAACCCAAACAGTTTCTAAAGCGTAAGGATCTGTTTTTAATTCTTTAATGATGGATGCAATTCCTTCCTGAACTTGCTCTATAGGTTCTCCCACCATCGATTCTGACACATCGATGAGGAAATAAATTGGTAATCTTCTCATGTTTTTAGTTTTTAAACAATAATATTCAATTCACTTGGCGGCGGCGGTAAAGTTATACTTTCCCCTGTTCCTTGAGTTTTGCTTCCCATCTCAATAGATGAACTTACCCATTGGAAAAAGGTAGTTGAAGTATTAGCATCAATATTATCCAGCTTTACCACATTGTCTGTGAGCTCCATTAAATCATCAGTCTTCGCATCCGGTCCGGCAGCACATCCTACGATTACTCCAAAATCCAAAGCCTTTATTTTTGAAATATTTTCTTTATATCTGAGCTTGTCTGATGGTTTTCCGTCTGTAAAAATAAATAAGAGCGGCTTCCAGTCTCCTTTTCTGTCTGCTGTACCTGTAATTAATTCTTTTTTGACTAAATCAGCGACTAATGCTAAAGCCAGACCAGTGTGTGTTGGACCACTTTCAGGGCATTTAATTTCTACCGGATGAAAACTTGCGAGATCTGTTAGTGGAACAATATTGCTCGCATCTTTGTCAAAAGTAATAACGCTAATGTGCAGAGAATCCATAGCCTGCGGATCTGAACGAAGCATGCTCACCAAACCATTGAACCCATTATTCAGGGCAGCGATGGGCTCACCTCTCATCGATCCGGAAGTGTCTAATAAAAAATAGGCTAATAATCTTCTGTTCATAATTATGCTACGATTACTAACTCCGATGGTGGAGGTGGAAGTTGATCCAATCCGGTAATTTCTTTTCCTGACTCTTCCACCTTGGTTGAAGTTGTTGAAATTGAATCGGTCACCCATTGAAAAAACTTGCTGATGCTTTCAGAATCAGCATTATCCAATCTGATTACAGATTCTGTAATTTGTTTTAAAATTTTATCGTCAGCACCGCTTCCCACTGCACATCCCACAATTAAACCTTTATTTGCAGATTTTAATTTTGCGAATCCGCTTTGCCAGTCGTCTGTTGGCACACCATCGGTCATGATGAAAGTCATCGGTTTCCAGTCACCTTTCTGATCAAGCGTTGTTTTTGTAATTTCTGTGTTTAATTTATCAGCAAGCAGACTGAGTGCAGCACCTAATGAAGTAGTACTTGAAGCCTTGATATCTACCATTTGAAATGAAGCCAGATCAGTAAGAGGAACAATTTGTTTAGCCTCGCTGTCAAAAGTAATAATGCTTACATAGGCAGTTTCAATAGCTTGAGGGTTTTGACGAAGAGAATGAAGCATCATCTGAACTCCATTCTTAACTGCTTCAATAGGCTCTCCAGTCATTGAACCGGAAGTGTCTAACAATAAGTATACGGGTAATCTTCTCATTTTTTAATTATTTGTTATACGCGTATTTAGCTAAAATATCAACGAAGTTATCAGTCTGGCCAGCCTCTCCAAGCGCACGGAATTTCCAGTCTCCATTATGTCTGTAAGCTTCAGCAAAAACCATTGAACACATTCCGTTCATAGATGCATCTCCGGATAAACTGTATTTGGTAATCTCTTTGCCTCTGGAGTCTACAGCTCGAATGAAAGCGTTTTCAACCATTCCGAAATGCTGATTATTTTTTCTTCCCTGATATATGGTAACTACAAATAATATTTTCTGGTATTTTTGATCTAATTTGTCTAATTGGACAATAATCTGTTCATCATCACCGTCTCCCGCGCCGGTTCTGTTATCTCCTGTAAGCCAAATTTTTCCGCTAGGATGTCTCATTGAATTGAAATAAATTACATCACCTCCGTACAAAGCTACATTTCTGCCTGACACAGATGCTGTTCTTCCAAGATCTGCAACTTTACCATTGGCATCCAGAAGAAATGCAATGGCATCCAAATCATATTCTTCTTCTTTGCCTCCAAACAATTTCCCTAAAAATCCACTCTGTTTTTGACGGACATCCCAACCCAAACCGATGGTTACCTGCGAAAGGTCGTAAATACTTTCTCCCTTATCGTTCTTTCTCAGATCAATAGTCTGACCTTTCTGTAAATTTATAGCCATGTTTAATTATTTGATGATTTGTCCTTTATAATATTTTGATAAGAAAAATGCCAGGTCTTCACGGTATCCGATTCCCGAAGCCTCAAATTTCCACTGATCATTTCTCTTGTACAGCCGTCCAAATTCAACTGCCGTTTCTATAGAAAAATCTTCTCCAAGTTCATATTTGGCAACCTCCTGCCCGTTACTGTCATCTACAATTCTTATGTAGGAATTACGTACCTGACCATAATTTTGTTTACGGTCATTAGCTTCATGAATAGTTACAACAAATAGGATTTCATTGATTCTCGGATCAACTTTAGACAAGTCAACTTCTATACTTTCATCATCACCATCCGCACTGTTACCCCCTGTAGGATCATCACCGGTATGTCTTAAAGAACCGTCAGGCGAATCTGTGTTTCCGTAGAATACAAAAAAAGGTTCAGAAGGAATCTGTCTCTGTTGATCAATCATAAATGCAGAAGCATCAAGATCAAAATCAAATGCAGTTCCTTCACTGGGATCCCATCCCAAGCCAATAGTCAGTTTACTGAGACCTATGTCAATTTTCTGACCTTTCTGTAAATTAATAGCCATGTTTTTTTAATCTGTTTTTTTGGTTATTTAGTTTTAATAAAATTTTTCTAAATATAATTTATTTTTCAATAAGTTTTATATTTTTCAATCATATGTGAACAATTCTTATTAATTTGATATCATTTCCATGATCAATACTACTTATTATTTAAAGTTAACTCCTCTGATCAAAACTTATTTACTGGAATCCATATTACGCTTCCTTCTAATTATCAGGATTGTGATAAAAGAACGATCAAAAATTTTTAATGATGTCTAAAAATCATATTATTAAAAATTTATTTTATGCCGGCATATTTCTCCAGTATATATTCCGATACCGGCCTGAGATCTTTGTCATTTTTAGGATTGGCTCCATCCATTGTAAAAAATTCTATTACATTCTGACACTTTGAGTACCAAACATTATTCATTGCATTATACACATACAATGTATCTGGTCGGGTAATTTTTTTAAAGTATTTAAATTTTATCGTATCCAGTACCATTACTTTATGTTTCGGATTAAAGTCTGTTGCTGTAGTAAGCCTATACTCTGCTTCATCCCAATACATATGATCTTTCTTCTGAAAATTTCCACTAAAATGTACAAAGGAACCTGCTGTTAAAAATAAACCTAAGAAGCCCAATCCCATAGTACTATTTTTATTAAATATTTCTGAAAATTTAAAAGTAGGTGCATGCGTAATTTTAATCATGATACTATTTACTGATTCCGCAAATGCATCAATCCCATTGCCAATTTTTACACTAATGTCATTACCCGAGGATTGCTTACTGAAGAATCCGTTCTTTTCTTTATACTGATTAAAATCCTCATAAGCAAGGTACTTGCTCATAGCATCTAGACTTCTCTTTTTAATAGGCCGATAAGCTTTTTTATTCAGTACTAAACAATCATAATATCCAAGCATTGTCTTATAACTCAAATTAATCTTATGAGTATTAATCAGATCAACGCTTACATCTTTAAAAACTCCACTATCAGAAGTGGCGCCATTTTCGTTTTTTGCTTTTAAATAGATATCTTCCAGCAATTTTTTCTCAATCAGTAATTCTTGTTTCATAGTGATTAGATTTCTTGCAAATTAAAAAATTCGATGAATAAAACATTACGGTTAACCATAATTCGAAACAAATAAAATTTTATAAATTCTCAGATATTCTTTTTGAACTTAATAATCTGACTGGTACATCAAAACTAACCAAAATCAAAAAACAAATTCTGTATCTGAGAAAAACAGGTATTGATCACTATTTGAAAGCAGAAATATCTCTTTTTAATATATATTGAAATCGTCTGATATCATTTTTACAGAAGGTACTATTGAGATTTTATTTTAAATATTATAAAAAGAGCCCGTTTTTCCAATTGTTGAAAACGGACTCTACTAAATGAGCGAATTAGATTATCTTCAATATTTATTCACTCAGATTTTGATTTTACGATCTAAAGAAATATAATTTATCTTCATAAAATTATGCTCTCTACTTCGCTGAAATATTATTTCGATCTGACGGGTAATAATACTTAAACTTATTTTTTGATTCTTCAGCAAAGTTCTTAGGGAGTGCCAGATCGATTAATTTTCTGTTTATTTTTTGTCTGGTTTCACTTAACGAATATGCAGCATCCGTATTAATCATTTTGTTCTCAATAATCGTATTACTGTCAGCAGTTTGCAGACTGATCTTCTGTCCGTTTCTTGTAAACGTTATAAACAGTTTATTACGTGCCTTATCTGAAATAAACTCAATATCATTTACACTGATCATGCGATTGAGATGATCTAGCGCTTGATCATCTGACAAAGCACTTTCAAATAATTTTTTCATTTTTAATGTATCAGTCATTTTAATATTATAGTTTATCAGATGTGTTGAAAAATTAACTGCAAGCAGTTTGTTGCTATTCAAAACTTTTATTGCCATATCACTGTTTTTTTTATCAGATGTATGATCAAACAAGGATGAATAGATTGGATCAAGAAGCATATGTCCTGCTAAAAGTGATTGCTGGGCAATTGCCGATCCTGTTATTGTAAGAAGTTTTAAAAATCTTTTTTCAACAAGATCCTTGTTTATCTTGTTATTGGGATTTTTCAGATAATCGCTTAATTTAAGGGGTTTAAAATCAACGTCTCCGCCTTTTAAGAGGAAAAAATTACTGAATAATAAAGAGAAATTGGTAAACTCATTAATCATATCATAATTAAATAACTCATCAAGTATTTTTTTTTGATCTAAGACCTTTAATCCTTCTATAGCTGATAAATAATAATAATAAGGTTTATTAGAATCTCTTGTTGATGAAAAAGGAAACATAAGAGATTGTACAGCATTTTGCAAATCTTTACCATAAAAAGCATAAAATAAATCTCTTGTTGGAGAATATATTTCTTTTATTTCAAATTCTATTTCACTTTCATTTTCCAAATTTTCATTTGAGGAGACATAAAAGTACACATCGTTGTTTGGAAAATCACTTAGTGACTTTAAACATTGCTGACATTCCTGTATAAAGAAATTCTGATAATCCCTATAAGCAGATATCTGTACGCCAGATACCTTCCAACTTTTCGTCAATTCACTGCATTTTTCATAATCCCTGTATAGAAGAGCAGTTGCTTTCCCATTGAGAACGTCTGTCTTCCATATAATTCTGTCCATCTGATCAAATGTAAATTGAAAAGAAAGTGACATCATTTTATACATACTCAGCGTAGTGTCAGTAAGATTGTCAATTTTTGATTCAATTTTGACGAGATGGTCATCTATTCTGTCAAATCTTTCATTCATAATAACCATCATCTTCTGCAACATTTGCATTTCTGCACTTGGCTTTGATTTACCGGAAAATCCACCTATTCCTGTGACTACGCTTGCTAAACCAGAAG
Source organism: Chryseobacterium sp. HNCC26DJ238 (assembly GCF_057180465.1). NCBI lineage: Bacteria > Pseudomonadati > Bacteroidota > Flavobacteriia > Flavobacteriales > Weeksellaceae > Chryseobacterium > Chryseobacterium sp. HNCC26DJ238. The sequence goes on along the minus strand of NZ_JBXUGI010000010.1, from coordinate 36,940 downwards.
CATCACCTGCATAGATTCTTGCCGCACCCGAGAGAATTGAAACTGCGCTCATAAATTTACCCGCATTTTCTGCATCTTTTCCTTTCAATACACCACTATTTACCAACCCTCCATAAATTGCTGAAGAATACTGCTCTACGTCAGCAGCAACACTGATGATGGTTTCTTTTGTTCTGATTTCTTTAAGCTCATTAATAAGTTTTTCTTTATATTCCGGTGGAAATACCTTGTCAAAATGCCCCTTTGCCAAACCTTCGAGCTTTTGTCTGGTATCTAAATTTTGAAACGCATAACCACTTAGGATATCGATCTGAAATGTGTTCTGTGCAATTAAAGAACTATGCTCTTCCTGCTTGTTTCTGAACAGTGCAACATCGGACTGCATATCCATCATTTCATGTTCCAATTTATTAATTCGGATGTTATTAACCAGGATACGTTGCTGTATATTATCAAGTGTTTGAAAAACTTCGTTTTGATTCTTTGTTAATACAGTAATCGAATTTCCCACTTCTGAAAGATTTTTTGTGACATCCTGAGTAATTTGTAACTGAAATTCTGCAACCTGACTGCTAAGAAGTCTGACACTTTCCCTGTAATTATTTACCCTTACATTGAGAAGTCCCGTATCAGCACGATTTTTTTTTATAAAATCGTAAGCTCTTTTGGTTAATTCTTTATTGAAAATTGCATATTCATCTTTCCTTAACGAGGGGATTTTTTTATGGGCTAAAGAAAATAGATTATTAAAAGCAGTTTCATCATTAGCTGTTGTAATATCAATTCCCTTTGTGTATAAAATATTCGTGAGATTGACAATCATTTTGTCAATTTCCGTTCCATGCTCTGCAATTTTATTTCGAAACTCGTTATCAATATATAACTCATGTGCCTGCTGTATTGCAGGAATTAAAAAATTAGTAACGTGTTTGGATGGCAACATACCTGCATAGTTTGACAGTACATTAACACCATATTTACGCAGTTCATTTTCAGCTCTCCACATTGACTCCTGTATTTCATTCTGCTTTTTGAAAATTTCAAGGCTGTTATTAAAAGAAGAAATGTAACTATCAATTTCCTCTTTGGTTTTTAACGGATACTTGTTTTGCTCTTCGATTTTTAAATCACGGAAATTACTTCCTGTTGGTTTTTGATCTAGTTCCATATTGACCGCATATAAAATTTCAGAAGAACTGTCGGCAATATCAAATTTTTTGTACTCACTCAAAATAGATTGACCCTTTACTATTAATATTGAAGATAACATGCAAACACACAAAACTATTAATACAAAATACTTTTTCATTTCAGTTAATTTTGATATATGTATATAAAGCAATATTTTTTGGTCTGGTTTCAAGTCCGCCATAGTTATCAGAATTATATTCTGTAGGATCCCAAGCAAATTGAGACCATGAACCTTTTCCACTTACTTTGTTTCCCTTTGCAGATTTATATTTATGATTATGACTTTTAAGTGTATCTGATTGGTATTCGCCAGCCAGCCGTTGCCTATGATTTTCATTAAAAAAAAGATCAGCCTTACTATCATTTCGCTTTAAGTTGAGACTTCTGATAAATAAACCTCTAACATCAGGAATTTCTATAATACCGTGCTTCTTATTAAGTGCTGAACCCTTAACAGGTATCTGATCATCCATCAATACCCATCCGTCTCCGTTTTCTTCTATAAATTTTACAGGCGCCAATATCGAATATTTAACATCTCCAATAGCACCGACTGATTTTCGCTCGACCTGGTTAAATGAAATGATCATTAATACCAAGGCTAATAAAATAAATGAATAAATTGTTGTTTTCATAATAAATTAATTAATGGTTATTAAATTGTCTAAATTTCCTATTGCTAAAGTATATATATCCTAATCTGGAAAAAATAACACAAAAGGGTGTTTTTATAAAACAAAAACGGTAATCATGAGTATAGTATAATTCATATTCAAAATGAGCTGTACAGAGTTTACTTTTTGAATACCGGATTCATCTGGTCATTCCCCTTTCAACCATCACTTTTTTTACTTATTTTTACCTCATAACAGATAAGATATCTATGAAAAAAATCGTATTGGGTGGAATCCTGACTTTAGGGGGATTATCAATGGCTCAGGCACAGTGTAAAACAGTATCGACGTTGGTAGAAAATTTTGATACCTGGAAAGAAATGAACAAATGCTGGACTGCTCATCAGGGCAAAGCAATGCTGTACAGCAGTGATAAAAAAGTCGTTTTTTATTCGATGACGAATCCCGGGGAAAATATGTATCTGGTAACGCCGAAAATTAAAGCCGGAAAATATACACTGACCCTTGACATTTCAGACAACGGCGGAGACACCACTCTTGAACTGTTAGCACTCAACAGTCCTTCTGATGTTAAATCATCTGTTACAATCGCCAAAGCTTCAAAAATAGCAGGAGGTAAAAAGACATTTGATCTCTCTTTGAAAAAAGATTCTAACCTGGGTCTGAAAGTAATGCTGAACGGAATACATCAGGCTGTTTACGTAGATAATTTTTCATTGAAGCCCAGAAAATAATTACCTACAACTAACTTTCATATGTTAATCAGGATTGAAAAATCATCCTGCATTTCCGAGAAGATACAAAATCAATAATGTTCTCCACAGCCTCTTGGCCTTGGAGAATTTTTTTTTCAGGTAATTTTATATATTTGATTATTCTGATCAAGAATCCCTTAAACCAATGAAAGCAAGAGAAGATAAATTAAAATCCATATTGAAATGGGCTGAATTGAACGAATCGGTAAGAGCAGTTCTTCTGACCAGTTCACTCGTCAATCCTTTGGCCCCTGTCGACGAATTGAGTGATCTCGATCTTGAACTTATTTTCGATAGCAACACCTACTATATTAACAACAAAGACTGGATCAGCTATTTTGGAAAGCCCATCGCCATGATCGAAGAAGATGAACATTTTTTTGATCATATTCACGCAATGAAAATGATTCTGTATGAGGACGGTGTGAAAGTTGACTTCAAATTATACAGCAAATTCAGATTTCTTGAACAGGTTAAACTGAATGAACTACCAGAAGACTGGGATATCGGATATCAGGTGATGATAGATAAGGACGGCATCACCTCGCAGATGCAGAAACCGACTTATCAGGTTTCCCTGATTAAAAAGCCTTCCGAAAAAAATTTCCGGCAATTGCTGAATGATTTTTGGTGGGACACTACCTATGTGGCAAAAGGTCTTGAGAGGGATGAGATATTTTATGCGAAATGGATGTCTGAAACAAATATCCGGACTGATTATTTAATCCCTTTAATTGAATGGTATATTGCCAGCCTACACCATTGGAATATAACAACCAATAAGTACGGAAGGCTTTTTAAAAAATATCTGCCTGCGGAACTTTGGACGAAAACCGAACAGACATTTTCAGGAAGCAGCATTGAAGATAATTGGAATGCATTGTATGCCATGGCAGATCTGGTTTCAGAGATCGGAACTCAGCTTGCATATAACTTACATTATGAATATCCTGAAAAATTAGAAACGGATATCAGAAATTATTTGGAGACTGTAAAAATGAAAGCAAAATGCGGCATTATGAAATGAATTTCAGAAAAATGAAATTTCAAAATGGTGATGAATGATTACTGAGCCGTACAGACATTTTATTTGAGCCTCAGACGCAACAGAACTGTTCTCTCAACCTCTACATTTGCTGTATGAAAAATATTACAAAAATTCAGCTGGGCAAAAATGGCCCGTTAGTATCCGGACTTGGTTTGGGCTGTATGCGCATGTCACCGATTTGGGGAGGTTCTGCCCCGGACGAGGCAGAAAGTATTGCAACGATACGGGAAGCGCTTGATCAGGGAATAAATTTTTTAAATACAGGAGACTTTTACGGTGCCGGTCATAATGAGATGCTGATCGGTAAGGCTGTCAAAGGAAGGCGTGATGACGCTTTTATCAGCGTGAAATTCGGTGCTGTCTTTCACAACGGTCAGTGGCTGGGAATGGATCTGCGTCCTGTCTCCATAAAAAATTTCATCAATTATTCGCTGACGCGTCTGGGGATAGAGGCCATTGATCTTTATCAGCCCAGCAGAATGGATGACAGTGTACCCGTTGAAGACATCATCGGAACCGTTGCAGATCTGATCAAAGAAGGGAAAGTGCGTCACCTCGGTGTTTCTGAAATTACTGCTGACCAGCTTCGTAAAGCTGACAGCATCTATCCTGTCAGTGCACTTGAGATCGGCTATTCACTTGCCGACCGTCAGATAGAAAATGAACTTCTTCCTGCAGCAAAGGAGTTAGGTATTGCGGTGGTGGCATTTGCCAATACTGCTGAAGGACTGCTGACCGGTGAAATGAAAGCACCGCTTGCTGAAAACGATTACCGCAATCACTTCTCCCGTTTTCAGGGTGACAACTTATTGAGCAACCTGGAGAAAGTTGAAGTTTTAAAAGAACTTGCAGCCCGTAAAGGAATAACCCCGACCCAGACCGCAATTGCGTGGGTTAAAAATCAGGGTGATTACATTATGCCTCTTGTAAGTATGAGCCGACGGTCACGTTTGCCGGAAAACACCGCAGCAATGGATATTGTATTTACCCCGGAAGAAATGAACATCTTAAACACTACCTTTGCTTCAGGCGCCATTAAAGGCGGCACTTATTTACAACGTTAAATGGAAAGTCCAGCAGAAATACTTCCGGGAGTGATCTTTTATTCTTACCTCTCTGCCGAGCGGAAAGAGAAAGTCTGTTTCTGGAACCATCACACTTTAGTATTGCAGGTTTCGGGTCAGCTGATTCTTGAAACCTCAGCACAGACAATTTCACTCATCGGAGGTGAACTGCTGCTGATCGGCAGAAATCAGCTGGGCACGCTTACAAAAACACCGCTGCCAGGCGGAAATTATGAAACAATTGTCATTTCCCTGCAGGAAGATCTGCTTCGTAAGATCGTACTGGAAGAAAAGCTTGAATCAGACCGGAAATACATGGGTCCGCCCAATCTCTTAATTCCATCCAATGAATTCCTGCAGGGATATTTTCAGTCTATTATTCCCTATGCAAGAAGATCCGGAGCTGAAATGACTGATGAGATGGGAATCCTGAAAGTAAAGGAAGGAATTAAATTGTTGCTGCTTGCAATGCCTGAACTCCGGAACTTTTTGTTTGACTTTTCAGAACCTTACAAGATTGATCTTGAAAAATTTATGCTGAGTAATTTTCATTTCAATGTTGCTGTAGAAAGGTTTGCACAGCTTACCGGACGGAGCCTTGCAGGCTTCAAGCGTGATTTCCAGAAGATTTTTGGGATGCCACCCCGCCAGTGGCTGCAACAAAAAAGACTGAGCGCAGCAAAATATCTGATCGAAACAAAACACCTGAAACCATCTGAAATCTATCTTGATCTGGGGTTTCAGAGCCTCTCTCATTTTTCCCATTCTTTTAAGAAAAAGTTTGGACATTCCCCCGGAGTATTTCTGAAGCAGGAAACAATCAGGTAAGGCACAGTTTATTGATTTCAGTAAATTTTGTATTTTTAGACGAACATACTCATTATAAAACAGAGTGATTACATAAAAAAGACAGATGAATTAGTGTGAAAAAACCTGACAACTGCTATGGAAAGAACGATTCATGATGAAATACAAATTTTAAAAAACTTTGTTGAAGGAAAAATTTCTGCCGGAGATTTTGAACAGCAGATTTATACCAATCATGCATTGGAAAAGCTGCTTTCTGACGCTGTCATTGACTGGCACGGGACTTATCTGCAAAATACCAATGTATTCTTATATGTATGTGAACAGAATTTCAGCACTGCTGCCGGAGTACTCAATATTCACGGTGCTATTCAGCTCTTTTTATCAAAAACAGGTGAACAGGCCTTACCATCTGACAAATATGCTGACGACTATGAAATTATTACAGGAATCAGTCCTAAGTATATTGATGCAGATCCTGAATTTATTAAAAAACACATTGTACCTGCAAACCGTACTCTTTCAAAAGCAGATCGGAAAAAATATATCAGACAACGCTATTCCGAACTTTTTAAGTATCAGAGCAAACCGCCTCACTGGATACAAAATCCTGAGTGGCCTGTAAAAAATGAAAAACCATTATTCTTTCTGGGACAGATTGAGATTAAAAGTCATGGATTATTTCACGATAACGGAGCGGTGTACTTATTTGCAGATACTGATACCAAAGATATAGAAACTATAAAACAGTTTTATTAAAAATCCCCGGTCTCAACTGTATTTACTTCGATAAACTGTGAAATTTGAGCTGAATTTCTGTGGAAATTTTATATTTTAGATAAACATTTTCAGCCCCAGAAGTTTTCGATGGTAAAAGCTGTAACCGTAACGATCTAAAATCACAGAATTATGACCCTTACTGATATTGAAAAAGAATACCACTTCAAATATCCTGAATTATATAAAAAACTGGAACAGGACGGAATGCTTGACGTTGGAGAATATGGCCCCGATTGGTATGCAACCGTTTATCCTAAACTTCAAGACCGTCCTACTCTTCTGCTTCATTCCTATGATTTTGAACTGCTGAGCGTGAACGCTGTTGATGAAGCCATCAGAGAATTGTCTGATCCTGAAGGATACAGAGAGATCAAACCGGAATTGAAATTAATCCCATTCGGACAGACAGGAGGCGGAGACCATTATTGTTTCTTCATCACAAAACAGCAACAACAGGACTACCCCATCGTATTGGTCTGGCACGACTGTAATGAAGTGAACTATCTTGCTAAAAATCTACAGGATTATATTTTCAGGGCTGTCCTGACCGATATGTCTGAACAGGATACCTATAATGATGTTGACGATGATGAGTTCAGAGAAAACCTTACTCATATTCTGAAAACGCACACTCAATATCTTGCCGCAAAACAGACTGATACTTTACAGGACATACTCTCAAGAGAAATAATCGATTACGATATTGAATTGCCAAAAGGAAGAAAAGAAACGCACCGCGGCCTTTTAACCGATCAAGAACTAAAGGAGATACTGAATGACATTATTCCTTTTGAAAAAATGGATGCTTCGTTTCCCTATGCTGACGAGTAGATAAACAGGAAATATAATAGCTGTACTGTAAACGCTGATGCACTTACTGAATCCCAAGCTCAATAAATATGAAAAACCAATGTGCTTTGAAGCTCTCATTAAAGCATATGTTTCTGGCAAGATGACAGAACTGATGATTTTGATGATCATAGTGTCAGCGGACCCAATCATATGATACTACGGAGAAAGGATAATTTTTCAGGAAGCTAAAAGAAAAGTTATGGAAACAGAATTTAGCAACAATATCTTAATTGCAGAGTTAAAAAACAGTTTTTCAGAAATTGACAGCCTGATCAGTAAAGATCACCACCCCGAAACGGTACTCCGGCAACAGGATTTAATAATTGATTTATTGATTAAAAACAGGATCAGCGGATTGGGGAATTATTCAGCCAATAAACGGGCTGAGAAAATCTCACCAATGTTTATGGAATACCAACTGTTTCAGGTAGATTCATCTTTACTTCTTTAGCAATAAAGTTTAAAAATATCATTGTCTTATCCATTAAGATGCTTCACCATATTTTACTCTTTACAGTAATTATTTTATATTCATATTAAAATTATCTATTGTCATTCCATTTCCCTGTACAGCAAATTGTGGCATAACCTTACGGAACTGTCTTATGAATTTGAGAATCATAACAGCAACTTATCATTTCAAAATTTAATTTTTTCTACAAAATCAATCTCTTAAAATAATGATCATCTTTTAAAGAAAATACTTTTTGAATAGTATAAATCTGAACTGATTTTGTCTCCTTCCATTACAGCCTCAAAATGATATTCTCAGGGAAAATCATTTACCCAAACGATTACCCTACCCTTCATCTTAAGAAGTCATTCTCTGCAATTCAAGGGAAAAATGTCTGAATCACCAAAACATAACACGTTGAAATTCATATTTTTAAACAGAAAAGTACCTTGATGGTACTTCAATTTTTCGATACTTTTTTTCATATATCCCTTTATTTGCAAACGTTATTTCTGCCAACATCATGGCAGATCATCTATTAATAATTAAAATTTAAAAAAATGAAAAAACAGTTAATTGCAGTTTGCTTGATTCTTTTTGTAACGGCTACAGCACAGCAGAAAAACTCGATTAAGGTTAATCCTCTATCCGTTTTATTCGGAGGCGGAAGTGATCTTGTGTCTTACGAACGTGCAGTGAGTAAACATTCAAGTGTTGGATTAAGTGCCGGTTACGGAACATTTAAAATTGATGAATACAAATACAACTTTGTAGGGGGGAATGCTTTTTACAGATACTATACGAAGGAAGCACTGAGAGGATTATATTTTTCAGGATCAGCTGGCTTCGGAGGGGGACGCACTAAATATAATGCAAATAAAAAAGAAATGAAAGATTCTTATTCTGCATTTGATCTCAGTGCACTCATCGGTTATCAGTGGCTGTTTAAAAGCGGATTTACGATCGATGTAAATGGTGGTGTTTCTTATTTATCACTTGATTACAAGGAAGACCATCAAATGCCTAAACCTAATAATGCAAAAGCAAATGCTGTTTTACCAAATTTAGGAGTAGGGCTTGGATATTCTTTTTAAAACCATAATTCAGATACTTTAAAGACAATAATTTTGTATGAAACTAAGAATAATTTTTATTGTACAGCTTATAAGCATCACAATCAACGCCCAGACAGGAGAAGATCGTGAAATTATTAAAAAGTCTTATGACCTGAATATGCTGAATGCAATTAAACGAAACAGTGAAATAAAATATCTTGAACAGCAGTCTAAAATCAATTCTTATTTACTAAGTAATCCTGAAAAGAAAAGACAGTTTAACAAGAATGGAAACTTTTATTTTTTGCACCACATCAGCGATGATGGAATTCCTATTTACATCAATACCAAGGATACTCAACAAATTCTGAATGCTAAAACCCATCAGCTTTATCAGGGTGGAAGTCTCGGGATAAATATTACAGGTACCGGTATGGTAGCCGGCGTGTGGGACGGCGGTCAGGTAAGTACAACCCACGAGCTGCTACAGGGGAAAGTACAAATGCAAAACGCACAGACATTGACGGATATTGCAGGTGATTTTCATATGAGTGCTGTTTCTGGCATACTTGTAGGAAGAGATCTCTCTTCCGGTAATTTTAGCACACTTGCTGCCGGTGCCAAAGGTATAGCTTACGATGCTACTACAAAAAACTATGACTGGGATAATGACATTTCGGAAATGGTCAATTTTGCTTCTGATGGCTATCTGATTTCCAATCATTCTTACGGATACGATAATCTGACTACCGTTCCGACATGGGTATTCGGCGCATATGATGCTACTTCCAGAGAATGGGATGAATTGTTGAAACAGACCCCTTATTATCTTCCGTTTGTAGCAGTAGGTAATGAACAAAGCGATCCCGAAAGTGGAAATCTTGCAGATGGAGGTTTTGATATGATTACAGGATCCAGTGCTGCTAAGAATGTATTAACCGTAGGGTCTATCGATACAAACAACTCTATGACATCGTACAGTAATTGGGGACCGACGGACGACGGAAGGGTAAAACCCGATCTGGTCACATTGGGAAGTAATGTAAATACTGCAGACAGTTCTTCGGGCAGTAATGATTACACGGGAAACATTGACGATTCATCAGGTACCTCATATGCTTCTCCTGTTGCCGCCGCAACAGCGCTGCTCTTACAGCAATATTATCATTCAATCTTCGGATCATACATGAAGGCATCATCTTTAAAGGCACTCATGCTTCACACAGCTGATGATTCAGGAAATGCAGGTCCGGATGCCAAATTCGGATGGGGTATCCTGAATGCTGCGAAAGCGGCGGAAACGATACGTCAGATGCAGCCGGGAGGCAGTGCAAAACTGATTGAATCTGTTACAAACCCATTAAATAATGATTCAGACTTTTTATCAGTGAATGGAATCAGCGGTCAACAGGCACTGAGGGTATCTGTATGCTGGACGGATGATCAGGGGACCGAACAGACTTCATCCGATGTTGCAGACAATACTAATTCCAGACTTGTCTACAGATTCGGTGCTTCCTTAAAGGTTCAGCCGGCAGGTGTCGGATCTGTAACAAAATATCCTTTCAAACCATTAAGTATTCTTAATCCGCAGGCGGTTGCCGTAGAAGGTTCAGGAATATGGGATAATCATGTAGACAATTACCAGCAAATCAACGCAGCCGGTATCGCTGATGCTGATGTAACGGTAAATGTTTACAAACATTCTTCTTCACCAGCTACATTGAAACCCTACTCCCTGCTGATAACAGGCCTTAAAGCAACGAATGCATCACTAGCAACTTCTGAAATTAAGCGAAAAGAAAAAATTGTTTTTTATGATTCCAAAGAAGGTGCTGTTAAAATGATATCCAATGATATCAATGAAGTTTTCGGAGACTATAAAATTCTGGACATATCAGGAAGAATCATACAGTCCGGGAAAGAAAACTCAAAACAGATTGTTGTTAAAAATCTTTCAAAAGGTGTATATATTGTTCTATATGGTAACTTTAAGCAAGTATTTAAATTTAAACTCTGATTGCTGACTGACTAAATAGTTGATAAATAATTGTCTTTCAACCCACAAATCGTTTTTTTAATTATTGGATGAGCCGTTCAGATTTATTGAGCGGCTTTTTTTATATTAATGTATAATAATATAATTATCTTTAGTTGACAGAAACATTGAGGCAAACAATAAAATTTAACTGATCCTGTGAAATCTAAAATTTATTTAAAAAGTAACACATTTTTAAAAATTCTCTGCATCAGATTAGTTTATCTTCTGACTGTTTTTGTGTCAGCTCAACTCTATTGTAAAAACAGTGATAAAAAAACAGACAGTCTTTTGATGCTGGCTGACCGTTTCATCCACAAAGATTATCAAAAATCTTTACTGTACTCGACAGAAGCAAGCCGGATTGCCGAAAAAGATTCCGATTCTGAAAAAAAAGCCTGGTCTTATTTTTACATGGCAAAATCGATGGCCTTATTAAGTAAATTTCGCGAGAGTGCTCTTTACATCGATAAGGGATTGAAGGAAAAATCCATAGAAGAAATTCCTATTCTAAAAGCACTCCTTAAACTCCTTAAAACGAGCCTTTACAGCCGTTTAGGTATGAAAAGTCTTATGATAGAGGACAGTAATAATGTACTGGAAATTTTAGAAAATGATTCATCTTTAGAATCCCGCCTGGTAAAAGCCCGGACCCTTTACAGCTTAAGCCTTGCTGTCAGTAACCGGAAACAGTCAGATCATTATGCATATCAATGTCAAAATATTTTAAACCAGATTTCTGAAAAACAATATGATGATGTCAGAACGATTTTTAAATTCAAATCTTACTTTTATAATATCAGAGGTGAAATTCTGTTAGAAAGAAAAAATCTGGATTCAGCTCAATACTATTTTTTTAAAGCCTACCACGATAGCTTTAATGATGGTTATGCTAGCAAGAGTACTTTCCTGAATTCAATAGGAAACCTTTACAGTAAAAAAGGTGACCAAAGGAAAGCTTTGGAATATTACCTTAAAACTTTGGCTGACATCAAACAAAATGACACTAATGCTTTTGCAAGAGACGGTCCAGGTTTGTTAAAAGAAATTTACACTATATACAAATTATCAGGTGACGATAAGAATTATAAGTTATATTACGAACAGTATAAAAGTGCACATGAAGGTTTTTCGCAGCACCTCAACAATGAAATATTAAGTACAACCAATACACTTTTAGATAAAAAAATAGCTGAACATGCCGAGGAGAAACAAGATATAACTGTTTTGTTAGCGATTATAATATTTTCTACAATAGCTATTTTGATTTTTTTCTTGTATTACCATTCAAAAATACGACGCAAAAAAGATCTTCTCCTTGAACAAAAAGAAATTGTTCTTTTAAAAACAGAACAGGATGCATCTACACTATCAATGAAAGTAGATGATACTCTTCAAGAGGTTGTAGAAGCAGCAAAAAAAAATCTTCCCGAATTCTGGTCTCTCTTTCAAAAACTGTATCCTGATTTCAGTAAAAAATTATTAATTCTAAATCCTGATATGAAAACCTCGGAACTTATCTTGTGTGCGTATGCTTTTTTAGGATTTACATCGAAAGATATTGCCGTTTATACTTTTAAAGCAGTACAGACCGTTAAAAACAATAAACATAATGTAAGAAAAAGGCTTAGTATTCCAGCTAAACAAGACCTTAATATCTGGTTAAGGGAGTTTTATGATAGATAACTTTTTACGGAGTTCTATGATACTGAATCTCAGATGAGATTAAAATTAATTATCAGCTTCACCAATTAGTAATGAATCTGTTGTTTAAAAATAGAATTGAGTTAAAAGATGCGGTCATATATTTCATTTAGCTTATGAGATTATTCCTCTATTAAAAAAGTTAAAATGTAACCTGTCTTTCGAATGCATCCACAAATATGCCTTGTATAATAGTTACATTTTGTAACTTTGTACTCTATTCATATTAAATACTCAAAACTCCAATGAAGAACGGTATATCCTACTCCATTTTAGAACTTGCTATCGTATCAGAAGGAAGTACATTTAAACAGACTTTAAATAATTCGCTGGCATTAGCCAAAACAGCGGAAAAATATCATTATAAGCGGTATTGGTTTGCAGAACATCATAACTCGGAATCTGTAGGGAGCAGTGCTACTTCTATTCTGATTGGTTATGTTGCCGAAAATACAGAATCTATCAGAGTCGGTTCCGGTGGTATTATGCTTCCCAACCATTCCCCTCTGATTATTGCCGAACAGTTTGGAACGCTTGCTCATTTATATCCCAACCGGATTGATCTGGGTCTGGGCAGGGCTCCTGGAACGGATACTTTGACAGCACAGGCGATCCGGATCGATTTTATGAAAGCAGCCCATTCTTTTCCTGCAGAAGTTGAAAAAATTGAAAACTACTTTTCATCTGCCAATAAAAACTCAAAAGTACGGGCAGCCATTGCGGAAGGAACAGAAGTTCCGATTTATATCCTCGGCTCAAGCACCGACAGTGCACATCTTGCTGCTGCGAAAGGACTTCCCTATGCATTTGCAAGCCATTTTGCCTCTACCCATTTGATGAATGCCCTGAATATTTACAGAGAGGAATTTCAGCCTTCAGAATTTCAGAAAGAACCATATACGATTGCAGGAGTAAATATTGTCATCGCAGATACTGAGGAAAAGGCACAGCGCTTATATACCTCACTGATCCGTATGTTTTTCAATATTTTAACCGGAAATTCACAGCCTCTCCATCCACCGACAGAGATGACTGAGGATTTAAAAGAAGTGGTGAAACATCCAAGCCTGCATCAGATGCTTAAATATTCATTTGTCGGTACTGAAGAAACTGTTAAAAAGCAGCTGAAAGCATTTATCGATGAAACAAAAGTTGATGAACTTATTATGGTATCAACCATTTATTCTATTGAAGACAGAATCAGATCTGCTGAGTTATTTGCGAAAATTATGCAGGAAATCAACAGTGAGCAAACGCTTTAATCGTATTTCCTCTTGTTTCAAAAATCTCTGTTTATTATGAACCTGAAATTCAAGGTTGATGAAAACCATAGGGTAAGTAAGGGAATAAACTTTAATCAACAAGTTGTAAACCTCAGCACAATTCAAAAAAATGAATATCTCACAGAATCATTTCTACTCTTTGACAACAGGCAAGGGAAACATAGAATATAATTTTAGTAAAATGACAATACGGTATTATCCTTAGCTCAATACAGTCAGAAAAAACAGACGATCACAACAGATATTAAAAAATAAGACAATCCTATGCAGACAGATAAATTAGACAATCCGGCATGGCATTCCCTGAATGAAAACCACCGTGACTTTGCTGTCAGGTATCACGACATACATTTTTATCATCCTGACTACTGTCCATTCGGAGGATTTTTAAATTCTACCGAAACAGAGAAAGGAATTCAGTTATATGCTTCACTGACGGATAACTTTTTTATCGTTGGTGACAAGCCATCTGTAAGTCGGACGTTATATATAAAACATGAATTAGTGTGTCATCAGATGATCCTCGATAAAGAAACAAATGTTGAGATCACTGAAAATATTACAGATCTACAGACGGATATTCAGAGAAAAAATCTTTTTACATTGGTCAATCTCGTTCAGCCAGGCTATTTTAAAGAGAAAACAGCAGATCTTGGAAATTACTATGGCATTTACAAAGACAATGTCTTAGCTGCCGTTGCAGGAGAAAGGATGAAAATGAATGGGTACACAGAACTGAGTGCGATTATCACTCATCCTGAACATTCTGGAAGGGGTTTTGCAAAACAGCTGATTTCCCATGCAGCGAAAAAAATTTCTGACAGAGGAAATATTCCCTATTTACATGTTGCCCGTAACAATCTACACGCAGTAAAATTATATGATAAACTGGGCTTTGTAACAAGAAAGGACATCAGTTTCTGGAATATAGGAATCACGTAAAGATATTTTTAACCCGTGGCTTCTTTATTGTAATGGGAATATACAGTCCTGTAAAGTTTAATACTTTGTATGATATAATATGATTAAAAAATCTTCAAACCCAATGATTAACGGTAGCGGTGCATCATTCCATGTATAAAATTCTGGAAAAATTCTTATACAGTAAAAGTAATATTGATCCACGGACGGTCGATAAGATTACTTCATGCTTCACCCCATTAACGACAAAACGGAACCAGATCCTTCTGGAGTATGACCAGATCTGCAGGCATTATTATTTTATCAACAGGGGATGTATCCGTTTATTCACGACCAGTAAAGAGGGAACAGAAAACTCAAGATATTTTGCCTTTGAAGGAAATTTTGCCACAGCCCTACCAAGTTTCATAGACCAAAACCCCGCTCAGGAATATCTGCAGACCATTGAAAAATCCGAACTCCTCTGTATTTCAAGAAGCGATTTTTATCACCTGACCAAGACAATACCAGAATTTGCCGCAGTATATACAGAGATTCTTGAACTCGGATTTATTACAGCACAGAAGAGAATCTATGGTTTTCAGGGTTTCGATGCATTCGATAAAGTAAAATGGATCATTGAACATCAGCCGCAGTTTCTCCTTCGGGTATCCAATAAAATGGCAGCTTCGTATTTAGGAATATCCCCTTCCACATTAAGCAGAATAAAATCGAAACTCTGAAAACGTTGACATAGCACAACGTTTTTGATTTTTTCAGTATTTACCTTTACCTAAAAAATAAAGGAGATGAAAATACAATACTTATTGTTCCTGTTGAGTCCGGTTCTGTTCGTAGCACAAATAAAGAATTCGGTCCCGGATCAATTTTTGCCGAAGCAACAGTATGTAAAAGCAGTGAATACTTTAACCCCTGAAGCCGCACTGGAATTAGCAGGTCGTGTAAATACTGCAGCAGCGGAACTCGGTAAACACGTCTCTTTAGCATTTTTAGATGCTTCCGGTACAACACTGTTGATTCTGAGAGGTAATGGTGCAGGTCCGCATAATACAGAAGCTGCAAGGAGAAAAGCGTATACTGCGTTATCTACAAAAACATCCACGCTTCAATTATTAAGAAACTCAGAACTGAATACGGATACTAAAAATCTGAATACACTCCCGGAATTGCTTCTGCTGAGCGGAGGAGTACCTATTCTGTACCGGGGTGACATTATCGGGAGTATTGGAGTCGCAGGTGGTGGCAGCCCTGAAAATGATAACAGTATTGCCATGGCTGCATCGATCCCCGAACTGGGCATCGCCACAAAAAAATAATTTAACTTAAAATAAAAAGAATGAAAAAATTAATCTTTGTAATGTTTTTTGCATTATGGTCAACATTCTCACTGGCTCAGAGTAATCGGTACCAGCTTTCAAGCCATATACTGGATGTCTCCAAAGGGATGCCTGCTGCAGGAGTGCAGATTAAACTCGAAAAATACAACGGTCAGTCAAAGACCTGGACCTTTGTTGACGAAAAAGTGACGGATACCAACGGAAGGATCTCAGACTTTCTGCCTTCAGAAAAATCCAACAACGGTATTTACCGGTTAACCTATTACACCAGTGAGTATTTTAAAAAGAATAACACCGAAAGTTTTTATCCTTTTATTGAAGTGGTATTTCAGATTAAGGATGGTAATCATTACCATGTTCCGATCACGCTATCCGCTTACGGCTATTCAACGTACAGAGGTAACTGATACAGGATTTAGAAGATATAGGTATCAGTGACTCAATATTGATTTAATCCTTATTAAAGGAAAAAGTCACACTTTTGCAGGATAATGTTTACATTTAAATAATGAAAAAAGAAATCACCATAGGCCTGCTGTTTCCCGGAGATATGGGAATTGCCATTCCGGAAGTGCTGCTCAGCAAAAACTTCCGTGTGGTAACCGCAGGAGAAGGAAGATCAGGAAAAACAGTGGCTAATATTCAGAAATCAGCTATTGAAGATCTCATTTCCCTAAAAAAAGTGGTACTGCATTCGGATATCATCCTGTCAGTGAACAGCCCTAACAAGAGTGTTGAAATTGCTGAAGAAGTCTGCCAATATATCGCCAAAAGCAAAAACAAACCTGTCTTTGCCGATCTTAATTCAAATACCCCTGAATCTGCACTGATCCTCGACGGGCTTTTTTCTTCAAATAACATCATCTTCATTAATGGTGCCGTATTGGGATCATCAAAAGATATGAAAAAAGATGCTGTTATTATTCTGAGCGGGGAAAACAGAAAAATACTGACCGATCTGTTCGATGGAATATTCAACACAAAAGATGCCGGCTTCAAAATAGAATCTGCATCCGCCTACAAACTGCTTTTCTCTCTTGTAAACAAAGGCATCAATGCTGTTTTCTTTGAAGCAATGGCCGGAGCAGCACACTATGGAATCATTGATGAGCTGAACAGCAGCCTGCAACTTTATTTACCCGGCACTTATCAGGATCTGGTTAAGACGACCCCTACCTATGCCCATCATATCGACCGACGGATGCACGAAATGCAGGGACTTTCAGCAATGCAGAAAACCGAAGACTTGCCCAGTTACATTTCTTCGGCGGCGGCCAAAATTTTTGAAACAGTCAGTAAAAGTGGTGTTTTTCAGGGAACCGAACCGTCTGATGTTGCTGAAACTTTCCGGCTTTTTAAACATTTTAAAACGGATTAAATAATACATACTGAAACAGGCTCTCTGCATCTTAAAAAATAACCTCTTTATTTTCTTCCAGGCTTAGATTCTACCAGTAAAGAATTCAGGAGACTCTCTGTCATTCCACAGAAATCTCAACAGCAGATTCATAACAAAGTTCAGATCAGATTCTTCAGAAATGACAACCTATATGTAAAAATCAGGTTTAGAAAGGAGTACCGAAGGCATATTTAAATCAACAACACCAATTATTTTATATTATTCTTCATTGAAACTGTAACACTGCTTTTTCCTTTCTCTGCTTAAAAATGATCCCTCAGAAATTTTAAACTTTTTATCGCCAGCTCTTCAGCATTATAAGAGGAAGTCTGCCAGAGAGATACCATCTGCTGCATTCCCGGGATCGATGATGAGAAGTTTTCCAGAACCAGATTGCCTGTAAAATCAATCTTTTTCAGTGCATCAGACAGTTGCTGCCAGTTAACGGTTCCTTCTCCCGGCATTCCGCGATGGGACTCTGTGATATGAAGATGCTTCAGTTTTTGATCTGCCAGAAGAACCGGATCATAGAAATTACTCTCTTCGATATTCATGTGGAAAGTATCCAGATGTACAAAAAGATTATTCTTCCCTGTTTTTTTGATCAGATCCAGAACATTCTGCGCTGTGTTGCATACATAAGATTCATAACGGTTGACCGGCTCAATGGCTATGTCAATATTTCTCGTCTGCGCATAATCTGCCACTGAGGACCACACTTCAGCAATTACCTCTTTTTCATTCTCACTCAGAGGATCACCGGAAAAAACACCAATTCCGCCATGCAGTACGCCACATAGAAGATTGGCTTCCAGTGCTTCAACCTGATCCAACGCCTTTTTTATCAGTATTTCAGCCTGTTTCGGATAAAATGCGATATGGGCCTCTTTCGGAAGGTTCAATGAACAGACGACATCAAGATGATGATTTCTGAGCTGTTGTCTGACTTCTTTTGCATTAAACTCCATGGAATTCGGAAGAAGAATTTCGATCAGATCAAAACCGGTTTCTGCGGTTTTTTCAATAGCATATTTTCCTGCTTCAGGAGTCCAGACGGGAGTGATCCATGATAAAAGTGATGCCCCTAATTTTACATTCATAATACGATACTTTAAAGCTGTTTATATTTTAAAAAATCCACCATTCCGTTCTTACTCCGAGGTAAGTCCCAAATCGCTTACCTCCGCTTTGCTGCAGAAAAGGAGAATAAAGGGTGGAGAGTGCATGGTCGTTATACCTTGATACCTCTGCGATCAGACGGATATGAGGTCTTCCCCAGACACTTCTTTCCCCGGTTGGAACAATTGTAGGTGCCAAAGCGAATTTAACCATCGATGAAGGATCCTGCGTGCCGTCTTTTCTCTGTGCATAATGCAGTTCAGAGAGGATATGAAACCAGTCGTTGAGATAATAAGTTGTTCTTATACCGGTGTTGAATTCAGATTTCCTGTTGAAAATCTCACGCTGGTAATAGTCCATAGCCTGATCATTATTCTGTGCACCTCCTTTGCTCTGAGTATAGACTGCATATGCATTGAATGACAATTTTTCTGAAAGGTTTAATAGAATATGCTCAACGGCAGTCAGTGAATAGGCGCCTCTGTAGGTTTTTGACAATTCATCGGGAGCTCCGTAGGTTCTCCACGTCTGGGTATTCCCGGCATCTCCCCCATTGGCGATTCCGCTTCCGTATCGCAGTGAAATCTGGTTGAAAGATCCCGGAAGTTTTGTTTTTAATACGCTGTTCAGCTTTGCTCCCAAAACCCATCCCTGATCTGACGGATACTGCTCAACAGAATTTTTCCCGGATTTGTCTACATAATGGAATTCTGCAAGCAGTTTCAGCTGGTGAGCTTTATTTTTGAATGGAATCACCTGCTCAAGGATCATGACTTCTCTCTGTCTGTAGATCAGGCTCTTTGTCCCGCTAATGACATTGGTGTAAGAATAGGGTGATGAATTGGTCGCCGCCGTATCAATCGCCGCAGGAAAAAACATTGAAAATCTTGTGTTTTTATGTCTCAGTCCCCATCCCGTTGCGGAATGATCATCAAAATAAAAGTAATCTGCAATGTGGACATCATCATAGCGCAGCCAACGGGATCCTGCCCAGACATCCCAGTCGCTTCCCATCAGGTTTCTTGCTTCCACAAAAGCTTCCGGGAGGGCAATGATCATTCCCTTATTTGATTTGGAATCAACATTACCAAGAAAAGTTCCGCCGGAATAAAAACTTAATCTGGCCTGCATATCAATCTTTGTTTTTTTTGTACTGTCCCCTTTCATCACCGGGGTGAAGTGAAATGCAGGTAAAAAGTCAACATAGTCTCCCTGATCCAGCCTTCCGCCCAAGGATCCCTGGTTATTAAGATTAAGCTGCCTTCCTGTTCTTCCGTCTGCATTCGGTGAGTATCCTGCGCCAATCCTTCCGGTTGTTCCCATCGAAAAATCTTTATTGGTGATCACAATCTGGGCAAAGAAAGTACTGCCGGCACACAGGAGAAACGTGCACCAGAAATATAAAAATCTCGTTTTCATTGATTTACTTCAGGGTTTTAGGTTGGTAAAATTTTAAAGCAAATAACAGAATGACAACATAACAGATGATAGGTAACAAATAGGCATGTGCAATATCGGTCTCCGCTATTTTACCCATCAGAGGAGGAAATACAGCACCCCCGAACATTGCCATCACCAAAAAAGAAGATGCCTGCGGAACTTTGCTTCCCAATCTTTTTAATCCGAGACTGAAAATCGTAGGATACATGACGCTCAGGAACAGATTCAGTAAAATAAGACTGATAAAAGAGGTCCAGCCCAGGCTCTGCGAAATGATCAGGCAAAGGACAATGTTACATCCTGTGAACAGCGCAAGAAGTTTGTTCGGCGCAATATATTTCATTAAAAAAGTTCCGGCAAACCTTCCGATCATCATCATGGCCATACTGAGTGAGAAATAATAGGAAGCCTGTATTTCGGGAAGATGCATCTTTTCTACGCCATAGTTGATGAAATAGGCCCACGTTCCGCCCTGTGCTGCAATATTGAAAAACTGGGCAACCACTGCAAAAATAAAGTGTCTCTGCTTCCACAGTGGTGCATCGGGATCAGACAGTGCAGCATCAGTTTTTTCTTCATTTTCTGAATGGTGAGCTTCTTCTGCATGCGGATCTTTCAGGCCTGGGACTTTTACCAGTGAGAAAACAATGGTAATGATCAGGATAATCACCCCGATCCAGGTATAAAGGTCTTTGACAGAATCAAGCGACCGATCATCTGTTCCCGAAGTTCCGAAAATAAAATATCCTCCCAGAAGCGGTCCGATGATGGCACCTAAACCATTGAATGACTGCGCAAAATTAACACGCTGATCACTCGTTCTTTCATCTCCCAAAGCAGCAACGAACGGATGGGCAACTGTCTCAAGTGTTGCCATTCCCATTGCCAGAACAAACAGTGCAAATCTGAAAAAATTAAATGACACCTGATTGGCTGCCGGGATGAAAAGAAATGACCCAAACGCAAAAAGTGACAGTCCCAGTATCACTCCTTTCTTGTAACCGAATTTTTTCATAAACAGACCGGCAGGAATTCCCATCAGTGCATACGCTCCGAATATGGAGAGCTGTACCAGACCGGATTTTGATTTGGAAATATTCAGTACATTCTGAAAATGCTTGTTGAGGACATCTCCCATCGTCAGGGCAACTGCCCAGAAGAAAAAAAGTGAAATAACAAAGGCCAATACAATGTAATATTTCTTTTCCGTAAATTTTGCAGTGCTCATAGCCGTTATTTTAAAATGGTGTTGGAAAATTGCTCATCTCTGAATGCGATGAATTCTTCGTAAGTATAATCCGGACAGGCACCGGACTTTGAAGTGATAAAGGCGCCTAATGATACCGCCTGTTTCATAATTTCTTCGGGTGAGGCTCCAAGGATTCTTTTTGACAGAAATCCCGCAAGAAAAGAATCTCCGCTTCCTACCGTATCATTGATCTCTATGGGTATTGCTGAGAAAGAATAATCTTTGTCTCCGATAAAATATCTTGCTCCTTTGCTTCCTTTGGTCAGGACAATTTCGTTGATGCTGAAATACTTTTGAATATGCTGCACACTGGCTTCTTCATCGATGTATGCTTCACCAAGGAATTCAATAATCTGTCTCAGTTCAGCTTTATTCATTTTCACAAGATCAGTTTTGTGAAGCAATTCTTTAATAAGATCAAAATCGATAAACGGAGGACGGAAATTGACATCGAAAACCCTGAACTTTGCCTGATCGATTAACTGAAGCAAAGTTTTCTTTGATTCAGTATTCCTGGCAATGAGACTTCCGAAAACAAATGCTTCAGAATTTCTGATGAGTTCACTGTGTTCTGGTAAACATTCTATATGATCCCATGCTACGTCATTGATAATGTCATAGTGTGCTTCTCCCTGTTCGTCAAAAGTGGCTGTAACAGTTCCCGTTGGTTTCTGATCATCTGTCTGTATGTTTTCAGTAGAAATCCCCCAGCTTTTTATCTGTGTTAAAAGATCATTTCCCAGTCCGTCTTTTCCGATCTTACTGATCATCTGAACGTCGGTATTCATTTTACTGAGATTATAGGCGACATTGAAAGGTGCACCTCCTGCTCTCGCACCGGAAGGAAAAAGGTCCCAGAGTACTTCTCCGAAACAGACGATATAAGGTTTATTGGTATCCATATAATTAGATTAAACGTTTAAGTATTTTGATAAAAAAATTATTTTGTCGAGTTTTTTATGATTAATTCTCCGGAGAGATTAATTCTTTTTGCTGTTGAACTGTATTGATTGATCTGCAGGTCCAGCAACTGTATTGCTTCATCTGCCATCTGTTCCAGAGGCTGCCTGATATAGGTAATTTCTGCAGGGAACAGCTGATACGCTTCTGTCTCATCAAAAGCTACAACTGAAACCTGTTCCGGCACTTTGATATTATTTTTGACCAGATAGGCAAGACCGGCAACAGCAAGTTTGTTACTGGAAAAATACAGGGCTGTATTTTTAGGATCCTTACCTAAAACATCCGCAAGCCGGCTGTGAATTTCGTTGGTGATGTTATCTAAACCTACCTTGATAAAGCTTACAGCCGTTTTCTTATCAGAGCCTGTGATTCCGTCTTCAAAACCGTGCTGACGATCCAGCAGATGAGGAAGCTGAGTCTCATAGCCTATATAAATAAGACGATCAAAATCCTTTTCAAGAAGATAAGAAGTGGTATTTTCAGAGATTTCCCGGTTATTCAGAAGTACTCCCGGAATATTGATTCCTTTTAAATAGCGGTCAATCGTAACAAGAGGATAATTTTTATCTAACAGTTTCTGTAAAACATTTTCTGAACCTGTCACAGGCGCGACGATCATTCCATCGACCTGCTGCTGAGAGAACAGCTCAATCAGTTTTCCAAATTTCTCCGCATTTTCATCAGAACTCCCGATAATTAAAGTGTAACCAAGCTTTAATGCCCGGTCTTCAAGATTTCTGGCAATACCTGAATAAAAATCGTTGGAGATATCTGCAACGATAAGGCCTAATAATTTACTCCGGTTATTCTGAAGGCTTTGGGCTATTCTGTTGGGCGTGTAGTTAATCGTTTCAGCAATTTCGAAAATTTTCTCTCTCGTTTTTTCATTAATTCTCTGTCCTTCTTTTTTATTGAGCACATAGGAAACAGTTGCCACGGAAACACCGGCAATTCTGGCAATATCTTTAATAGATGCTCGTTTCATAGTTCTGATTAACCGTGCAAAGTATTTAATAATAAATTAAAAAAACAATAGTTAGTTTTTTTTGTGTAATTCAGAAAAAAATGTAATTTGGCAAATTTTTTATACTCAAAAACAAATCCATTAAGATATTCATTATCAAACATTTAAATATCACAATGAAATTAATTATAATTTTCCATGAACAAATAATTACATTAAGGTTAATTTTTGGTTAAACGTTTAATCAATTTTAGTGCAAAGTTTCTTTAAGTATAATTATTGAATTGTAAAACAGATCATTTGGAAACACTGGAAGGGTTGAGTAGGGCAATACTAATGTACACCTGTCAAAAGTCCCTACTCTACTGACAGTCCAACACCTAAATGTCCTGAGGACTGCTCAATATTAGCTGGAATTCAGAATTATTTCAATGTACGTGGAAAAACATGGAAAAGGTTCATGGAAGGATGCTTATACATTAACCCCTAAAGGCATTTTAGAAAAAAGCGGATATGAGAATTAATTTTATCTGGATCATTCCCACAGCAACGAGATTCCTGGAACGTACCTGTTTAAAGACATCATGGATTAGTGATGATATAATCCCTTAGAAACCAGAAGGATGATCCGTGAAACATATAGACATTTACATTCAATTTCTGAAAATTTCCTGTCCAACCTTCCTAATCGTCAGATATGGTACTTTGCACTTTTATCTATTATTTGGGCATCATGATCATTTTGGCGTTTGCCCCATCTCTGATCTGAATTTTCTTTTCATCTGCCATCCGCTGCAGAAATGCATTCCGGTCTTCCAGACTCATCTGCAAGATATGGTCAAAATCACCAAAACCGCTGCCGTTATTCCCTCCCGACTGCTTATGTTTTGCCTTTACAAGCTCAAGAATTTTCAGTTCCATCTCATTCATTTCACAAAGATACAATCAATAAATTTCTCACAGTCATATTTCGTTTTTTTTTCAAATTTTTGCCTATTATGAAAGTTTATGATGCCATTTAAGTACTAAAATCACTAAAGAAATTTAATAAAGTACTGCGTATATCATTGATTATAAATGACTGTTTGGCTTATCAGTTTTGAAAGACTTAGTTTTATCACTGAAGCTAACTGTACCTAACTTTTCAATGGTATGACCTCTGAATAGATTTCAACAGGTTATACTTTCACTGCTATAAGGTCTTAAAAAATATTCCTGTAGATTATTGGTTTGATTTTAGCTGATCTGATTGTGAATTAACCATTGCTATTAACTGATGATGACAGACCAACAAAAACGACAGATCAAAACTGATAATGACAGGATAATCAAACAAAAAGGATATCGTGTGAATGAGTGGCTGCCTATCCTGGAGACAACTTCTTTACGGACTACAGAAGAAATAAAGGGCAGAATGTCTGTGATGAATGCAATGATCAACATTGCTTTTGAAGCTCCTGTCGAGCTTATAAAAGAATGGATTGAAAACCAAAATTTGACCCGATTTCTTTCATCTTCTGAAAAAGAAATTCTTAAGAAAAGCAATGAAGAACTTACAGACGTTGAGTTACATTCACTTCGCTGGTATCTGGAAGCGTTATGGGCACTGATGTGGGTAACCGGCATGACTGACGACCTGGAAGCTGAAAAATATGTCAGCGATGAGATGTCTTCGCTTTTACCGGATCTTGAACAGGGTGACAATAACGACAAAATCAACTGTTTAACAAATATGCGACAGCCACAGGAGATTTATACGATGCTGGACTACTACTACAGACTTCACTGGTACTGCGTAAATGAGCGGCTGAACGGAAGACCGTCTGAATTAAACGAAGGACTTGTATATGAAAGACGTAAGTCTCTGGAATGGGCTTACAGCCGTGAAAATGATTGGGATAATGTCGAAATGAGTACCTGAAAACGTCCGATCATAAAATACCTGTCATTAAAGTTAGATATTACCTGGCTATTATGTACGGCCACTAGGATGATAACATTACAGTAAAAAAATATCCTGATGTTCTCTCAAATAAATCGCAGCTAAAGATACTTTAAAAACCGACCAATTCCATCCGAAACATCATAAAGCGGATGACAGGAATAATTCCTGCCATCTGCCTGTATTTACCGGATGTTATTATTTCAAACATTCTGTTATGTTCTTACTCTTTGACAATCTTAATATTTTCAGATCTATTTTTCATGAACAGGGTTATAATGTAGTTCCCTGGCTTCAGATTACCCAGATCAACCGTTTTCTTTTTACTTTTTATTTCCTTTTCAAAAATCTTTCTGCCGGAGAAATCACTGACGGTTAGGGATTCTATCTGATCATGCCCCTGTATTGTAAACTGATCTTTCACAGGATTCGGATAATATTCTGAAAAGACCTCTTTAGACCAATCTGCAGTGGATAATGAGTTGCTGACGATATTTACCGTGTAGTCTCTTGTTTCTCCAGAACCAAAACTGCTGCAGGCATCGGATGCAGTTAAAGCGCTGCCGTAAGCTCTTGATCGGATTCTCATTTTCACAGGTCCGGCAGCTGCCGTGAGTGGAATCTGAAATGAGGATGAATTTTGAGTATTCATTGAATTCGCTAACAGTACATATTCACTTGCTTCAAATATCCCGTTATTATTGTAATCAAGCCATAAAGCAGAAATAGCCTCTGAAGAAGTTGATGCATAAAGACTGTAATTCTGTCCGGCTGTAAGATCTGCTGTTGTCTGTCCTGATGCAGGATAGAGGTGATAATAAGATGACAGGGCAGCATAAGTAAGATGATTAAAAGCGGTTCCTGAAATATTGATTTCAATGAACTGAGGATCTGTCTCACCGCCAAGATTTGAAGTACATAAAACAGTCTGTGCATGTACGAAACCAGCAGCGAACAGGCTTAAAAAAATTGATTTTGTTTTCATAAAATTTATTGAAATTATTGAATTATTGAATTATTGAATTATGATTAGCGTAAAAATCCGGAATGGATATATTTTTTAATAAGAACTGCAGTAACAGATTTCCTTATGATCTGCCAGTAGACAAATTCAGATCAGAACAGATAAACCGGATAAAGACGACAGATTTTTTCAGCGGGTATATAAATAATGTATTTACCAATCAGAAGGAAGATAAATAAGAGTGTCAATGATAAGAATCTAAAAACAAAAAGATCAACAGAGGATAAATCATAAAGCAGATCAAAAGGAGTGCTGCAGAAAATATTACCGTGACATCTAAAAACTTGATTTTCATAAAATGCTGTCAAATTATTGTAACTTTGTTGCAAAGCTAAATAAACTAAATTTAAAAAGCAACCAAGTTGCATTAATAAAATGAAACAGATCAGAAATACCAGTGCAAAGACCGAAATACTAAACATTATTAACAGTTCAAAAACCGCCCTTTCTCACTCTGATATTCAGAAGATGACGGGTGATTTGTGCAACCGGGTAACAATTTACCGGGTACTGGACAGGCTAGAAAAAGAAGGGGAAGTGCATAAAATCACCAATATCGACGGGGTAGTCAATTTCGCTAAATGCTCAGATTCCTGCAATAAGGCAAGCCATATGCACAATCATCTTCACTTTAACTGTGAAATCTGTAAATCGGTTATCTGCATTGAAAATGTCATTCCAACAGTAGAACTGCCAAAAGGTTTTAAGGCAAATGAATATAATTTTGTTGTCAGCGGAATCTGTCCGCAATGCTCAAAATAATCTTAGTGTATAATATGCAGAATAATAGTATAGTAATCCTATTTTCATTCATTTAAGTAAATAAACGGAATAAATAAGGCTAAATCGGAAGCTTTGTTGAGGACTGACAGTACCGGCACTTTTACAACATTACCTGATAAAAATTTTAAAGTACTGATTTTTTATCCGGATTTCCTGATATTTTCAAAAATTTAAGAATTAACATAAAAAAGCCGATAATAAAAATGATACTTCCGATAAAGCTTATGCCTCCTAAAACTGCATAATAAACGGACATTTCTGCGAAAGGCATACTTCGACTCTGTAAGTAATAAGGCATAAAACTGTAAACAAGCGACGTTACAAAAGTGATACCTGATCCTGTTATCAGTAATACGGCCTCCGTATCCATTCTTTTTGCAGCATAATAAATACTGACAAGAAGCATAAGAGCAGGGGCAATCAAAGCAATAAGACTTAATAATGAGAAATTTTCCATGATTTTTTTAGAATATGATTTACAATTATTCTGCCACTTATTGAAAACCACGGGAATCATAATATAACACTTTTCCATGATAAGTATTCATTCCAGTTCCGTTCAAAATACTGACCCATCAGAGTATTCTTAATCAGCAACGAATTGTCTATACGGCCTGTACTGATCTGACAGGTTCAGAATTTTTATACTCAACATATCTTCAGAAAAACAAGGATTTCTCTCAATTCGAGTGAAATTCTGAAATAATTTTGTATCGGGAATTTGATTTATTCCGAAATTCTAAAGATTCTGTAAGATCTTTAACGCTACGGTCGCAATTTTTTTTATGATCCTGAAAATATTTTTCGGTCGCCAGGGCGTTACACTCAGCAACGGCGATGTGTTTTAGTTATCTAAATTTAACCTTCTGCATAACTACACCGTCTTCTTCCCATGAAAGAATCTACTCTATAGGAGGGGAATTACTGTCTAGTCCGGAGTAATTGCTATCCTGCTGTTTCTGCTGATATACGTACTAAATGGCGTATGATTTGCAGTCAATCCTGCCAACAATACAATTGCAGAATATGGTAATAACGGCTGATATCAGGAACAACATTATTGAAATGACAAAATCAATTGAACAGATTGAAGTTGTATATAAAAAGAATAAGAGGTTTAGCGGAGCATTATCCTATGTAACCGAAGCACCCTTTACAGTTGCCATTTTAGCAAAAGCTGATAAGGAGAACTCCGAACATCTTATTGATTTTGAGTCAGCTCAACAGATGACCATCAGTTTTTCCGATGGTACGGTCAAAACTTTTATGGATGAAATTGTGTAAAAGTTTCTACAGACCAGAATCCTGAATACAAACCATCAGGTTATCTTTACATACATTTTCACACGTTATGAACCAACCGAAAAGTCAGATTGATACGTTCTTTCATGGGCAGGGAAGATTTGGCAATCCGGTGCTCCCAATGCTCCTGCAGATCACCTTTCATGATGAGTAATGAACCATGTGGCAAAGGAAGGCTGTACTTGTTCTGATGATGGTCTAACTTCCGAAAGTCAAAATTTCTCGTCTCGCCAAGGCTGACCGAGGCAATGACAGGCCGGCTGCCATACCTGCTCTTTGTATCCCGGTGCCAGGTTACAGAATCGTTGTTATTACGGTATAGATTGAGCAAAACTCCATTAAACTGATAGCCGAATTTGTTTTCGATCTTTTCTTTTAGGGAAAGCAGTTCGGGAGTCCAGGGATTTACCTTTTTCTGATCATTTTCTGATTCACAGGAAGTTTCGTCCCCGCCATACCAGGCAGTCAGGCGCGGAGTCAGAACCGTTTTGTCATACATCTTCTGCGTGCGTTGCTGCCATGGAACAGTCCGAAGCAGATGTTCCTTCAACCGGTCTGCCTCTGCCCTTCTCAGAAAATGTTCCCTGTATTCCAAAAGGTCTTTTGGAAATTCGTAAAATTCTTCCGCATCAAATAAACTAAGCTGGTTCATTTTATATCGTTTAGAATTATTTAAGAATAAAAGTAGTTTAGTCTTTAAATGTAATTAATAAAACAGGAGCCTGCTGTTGATTGAGCAGAGACTTTTACTTCTTCTTTTATTTCATCAGAAATCTGAATTTATTAATATTTTTAAGAGCAATACCTGTTCCCCGAACGACTGCTCTCAGAGGATCTTCAGCAACAAAAACGGGTAAACCTGTTTTTTTGTGAATCCGTTCAGACAATCCGTTGAGCAAGGCACCACCGCCTGCAAGAAAAATTCCTGTTTTATAAATGTCTGTGGCCAGTTCCGGAGGAGTAATTGAAAGGGTCTCCAATATGGCATCTTCAATTCTCATAATCGATTTGTCCAATGCTTTGAAAATCTCCTTGTAGTTCACGGTGATTTCCTTTGGCTTACCTGTCAAAAGGTCTTTTCCCTGAACGGTAATATCTTCTAAGACAAAATCCAGTTCTTCCAGTGCAGAACCGATCTCAATCTTAATCCTTTCCGCAGTCCGTTCACCAATGTCCAGATTATGCTGTGACCGTATGAAATAAGAAATATCATTGGTAAAGACATCACCGGCTAACTTCAGCGATCGGTCAACAACGATTCCTCCAAGAGCAATTACAGCTATCTCAGTGGTTCCTCCACCTATATCAACAATCATGTTGCCTTCAGGGCTTTCAACATCAATCCCTGCTCCGATTGCTGCTGCCATCGGTTCATATATCAGGATGACTTCCTTGGCATTGACCTTTTGGGCAGAGTCACGCACAGCTCTCTTTTCAACTTCCGTTATTCCTGAAGGAATACAGATCATTATTCTGAGGGCTGGCTGTACAAACCTGCCTTTAATATCGGAAATCTGCTTGATAAACTCTTTGATCATATGCTCAGAAGCATGAAAATCTGCAATGACCCCGTCTTTCAGCGGACGAATAACTTTAATGTCTTCATGGGTCTTCCCCTGCATCATTTTTGCCTGAGTCCCCACAGCAATTGCCTTCCCTGTCAAACGGTCAATCGCAACAATTGACGGCTCGTCAATAATAATTTTGTTATTATGGATTATTAGGGTATTAGCAGTTCCAAGATCAATTGCAATCTCTTCCGTAAACATATCAAATATCCCCATCTTTCATTAATTTTTAAGGGGATAAATGTACGTCTATTCGCTGTATATTTCTGCCAAAATAAACTGATGCCGGAGTTAAAAATACGTTAAAGTGACAAGTATAGAACAATGTGATAGTCAGATGTAGAAATAAAATCTGCCACGATGCCGGATCTGAAATCCGGATCTGTATCCGAATAAAAAGTATTCATTATTGCCAGCTCTGATAAGCTTAAAAATGAAAAATCCCGGCTGTTTTAAAACCGGGATTATAACTTACTAACTTATTAACCTATTGCCTGCCTGAAGCTTTCTTCTAATTGTAAAGGTTTTTAGCTTTCAGATACCGGATCAGCTGTTGTGGGCGGTCTGTCTGAATGATATTGATTCCTTTACTGATATACCAGTCATAGACATTGGGATTATCCAGGACCTTATCATCGTTATTTCCGGCATTATGATGAGGCCACAATGAATTTACCCAGATTTTTACTTTATTTTCTCTCAGCGTCTTAAAATCAATCAGGTTCTTTTCAGTGTTACCGACCGTAAACTCAAAACCGTATACTCTGTAATTTTTAAGATATTCAGAAATGTTTTTCAGGTCTTCCGCCTGTCCCAAGCGAATGATTGGCATATAATGGATCTCTTTTTTAATATCAGCATATTTCCCGTTAAATTCAGAATAGGATTCATGACCTTTAAACAGAATCTGATCAAACATATTCCGTTTTTTGATCAATGGATATACCATTTTTATATAATCAAATCCTTTATCAAGATTTACCAGAATTTTACCGTCGGTAATGTCAAGAATTTCTTCTAAAGTAGGGACTTTCATTTGGGTCTCTACCCCCAATCCGTCTCTGAGATTAAAATTTCTGATTTCTTTCAGCGTGAATTCAGAAGGTTTACCTTTTCCGGTAGTCGTTCTGTCGATCGTATTGTCATGCATGATGATCAGGATACTGTCTTTGGTCATGGCAAGATCGATTTCCACCATATCCACGCCTTTTTCTATCGCTTTTCTGACTGCCCACACTGAGTTTTCAGGTGCTTCCCTCCAGTCTCCACGATGAGCGACTACCATTACTTTGTCATCAGGAAATTTTGAGAGAGAAACCTGTTTTTTCTGTGCAAATGCCAGTGATGAAACAGCGATGAAGAATAACTGTATAATTTTACTTTTAAGCATGTTTTTTAATTTTAAATTTAATATCCGGGATTTTGTTTAATGGCAGGATCAGTATTGATCTGTCCCTGAGGTACAGGCATCAGAAGATGATGAGCATCGATCTGCGCAGTACTGTACCCTTGGTTATTGGTAAAATGAGCGGTCATTACAGAGATCGCTTTTCCTGTTCTGATCAGATCAAACCAACGGTGACCCTCTCCCACTAATTCAAGCCTTCTTTCGCGGTCTATTTCATTCAGCAGAAGGTCTTTTGTTGAAATATTTACCGTCGCGATTCCTGCTCTTGATTTGATCTTATTGATATATATATTGGCACTGACCGGGTTATTCTGTTCTGCATAACATTCAGACATCATCAGAAATACGTCTGCCAGCCTCAGCACAACAAAATTACTTCCTCCGTCTGCAATGGTATTGGAAGTCTTAACCAGTTTTTTACTGAATGGAATTCCGCTGGAAGTTAAACCGATGTAGGCAGATCGTCTTGTATCTCCGGCTGAATAAAGATTGTAAACTTCTTTGGTCGGAAGATTATGTCCCTTTGCACCTGAAACAGATCCTGACGGACTAAACATTTGGAATGCCGTACTTCCTTCCGAATTTCCATTTAAACCTGAAGCAAACTGCACGTCAAAAATAATTTCGGCATTGTTTTCATTGGTGATATCAAAAATCTTCGTCGTGTCGGTCAGCAGCTGATACCCTAAGGATTCGATCTGGCTTAAATAAGTCAGTGATTCAGAATATTTTTTCTGGGTTAAAAGCACTTTCCCCATTATCCCAAGTGCGGCGCCTTTTGTTGCTCTTCCTTTTTGCGTGGTGGTAACGGGTAAAAGCGAAATAGCTTCTTTCAGATCTGTCTCAATTGCTGAATAAACTTCTGCAACTGGAGTTCTCGGCTGCCCGAAATAATCATTAACATTCGTCGTTTCTTTTAAAACCAGAGGAACATCCCCAAAGATCCTGATCAGATTAAAGTACATTAAAGCCCTCAGGAATTTCATTTCTCCAATTCTCGAAGCTTTCAGACCGTCTGTCATATCCTGGATCTTCCCAATTCTTGCCAGAATGATATTAGCCTGCTGGATCCCGATGTAATTATCTTTCCAGGCACTGGCAATCAGGCTGTTGTTGGGCTGAATGGTAAAAAAATCCAGTTCACCATAGGTAAAGGCATCATTGGCAGGAACTTCGTCATAGGTATTATCAGAAGGCAGTTCGCCCAATGCAGGCATTCCCAGCTGATACTGCCCTGTGTATTGGAGCGAACCGTAAACTGATACGATACCCTGCTCTATCTCAGATGCATTATTATAAAATTGTGAAGAGACTTTCTGTGCTTCAGGATTGATGTCTAAAAGATCTGATGAACACGAAGTAATGACTGAAACACTCAACAGAGTTATGAATATTTTTTTCATTGGTAAATTATTTATTATTTTCTTAAAGCCAAAAAGAAGTACCTGATTAATGTCTGTAGATACCTTTAAATTTTTAACTTGCGATTTCATGATTAAAATTTAAGATTAAAACCCACTGAATAAATTTTGGCTACAGGATAGTTGGCACTGTCATATCCCTGGGTAAGAACATTGTTAGATGTAGCATCGATATTCATCCCCTTATATTTTGAAAGCGTCAACAGGTTGTTTCCGACAAGATAAATCTGCGCGCTCTCCACTCCTATATTTTTAAGTACGGACTGAGGTAAATTAAATGCTAAACGAAGTGATCTGAGTCTTACATAATCTGCATTTTTGAAATAAAGGTTTGAGGTTCTCGCTTCTTTTCTGTTGTTGGAAAAGTTCATATTGGGCATCCCGAAAAAACCATCCGGATTGGTTACTGCATTGTAGCGGTTATCAAAATAATACTGCGAAGCCATTCCAAAACCTTCACCGGATTCAAGGGTAGTTACTGCATCTGCATTGTAAATTTTCTTTCCTATCTCGCTGTATAAAGTAAAACTCATTTCAAAAAGCCCGTACCTGAAATTATTATTGAAGCCGAGAATATATTTCGGAACTCCGCTTCCGAAACTTCTTTTATCATTCACATCAATTTTTCCGTCACGATTTAAATCTTCCATGATATAGTCGCCCACCATTGTACCGGTGATATGAGGAGAACTGTTAATTTCTGACTGGTTTTTGTAAATCCCGATAATGTTGTAACCGTACATTTCACCGATAGATCCACCCACTTTGGTTACAGAGAAATTATTTTCCCCTGTGATGATCTGATTCTGACCGTTGGCCAGGGCAACAACTTCATTTTTATTGGTTGAAAAATTGAAACTTCCTGAATAGGTAAGATCAGAAGCAACAGTAAAAGTCTTGGAGGCAATCTGTAATTCAAAACCTGAATTTTTAATTTTTCCGATATTCTGAAGGGAGGTACTGAATCCCGATTGCTGAGGCACCGGAACATCCAGTAACAGGCCGTTCCTGTTGAGAATATAATAATCCGCAGAAATATTTAAAATGTTTTTGAACAAAGAAATATCTACCCCGAAATT
Organism: Chryseobacterium sp. HNCC26DJ238; assembly: GCF_057180465.1. NCBI lineage: Bacteria > Pseudomonadati > Bacteroidota > Flavobacteriia > Flavobacteriales > Weeksellaceae > Chryseobacterium > Chryseobacterium sp. HNCC26DJ238. The sequence continues at coordinate 3,355 of NZ_JBXUGI010000010.1, read as the reverse complement.
ATTTGATCTTGATTTTTCCCATGAAATATTCGGGTTTGGAGCTGTTGCGGTTGTATAACCGGGCGCCAGTGTATTACCGAAAGTATAATTATCCGGATTCATCAGAGAAAGTGAGCCGAAATTCGGAATCTGATTATTTCCGTTACTTCCAAGGCTGTACCGTAATTTCATATCGGTCAGGATCCTGTTTTCAGGAAAGAAGTTTTCATTACTCACAGTCCATCCTGCTGACAAAGCATAAAAATCTCCCCACTTAGAATTTTTACCAAAACGGGAAGACCCGTCCCGACGGTAAGAAGCCATAAGATTATACTTGTTATCATATGTATAGTTGACTCTGGAGAAATAAGACAGCAATCTCCATTGATACTGCGTTAAAGTATTTTTAAAAGAGGTTCCGCCGGCAATATTTCTGATGCTGTTATCCGGAAATGAAGTTGCTTCTGTGAAAAGCTGGGTATTGTCTTCCTGCTGAAAGGACTGTCCGGCTATGGCATCCACCTTATGGGAACCCCAGTTTCTGTCAAAAGAAACCAGATTTTCAACCAGATAATTCTTACGGATATAATCCGTTCTGTTGGCAAAAGTAACGTCAGGAGCAGCGGCCCGGTAAGCGCCTACCGTAGAAGGATCAAAGAAATTGTAATTGTAGTTTGAATAATCACCCCCTACAGAAAATCTATATTTCAGGCCTTTAAATAATTCAAGCTCAGTGAAAATATTTCCGAAGACCTTAAATAAAGTATATTTTCGGTTGGTCATTTCCTGGACAGCAACAGGATTTTCAACCAAGGCTCCGTCTGTGGCAGTATTGGCTAAAATTTGTTGAGAAACAGCAAGGCTTCCGTCATCATTGTATACTTTAAAAAAAGGATACATCGTTGTTGACATCTGCAGCGGATTATAACTCCTGGAGTTTTCTGAGGCATTGATGGTTCCCGTAGCATAAGAAGGCGTCATCGTTACCCCGACTTTCCATCGGTCTGTAAGGTTAGTAGATAAGTTAAGGCTTGTTGAAAATTTTTCATAATCAGTGCCGGTCACCAACCCTTTCTGACTGAAATAGCTGGTAGTAAAAGCATACTTGCTTTTATCTCCTCCTCCTGTAATATTCAGTGAGGTCTGGCTAATAGGTGCAGGTTTCATAACGGTATTTAACCAGTCGGTATCCGTCAGTCCCGGCTGTTTTGCCAGATAAGGTGCAAGATAATCAGGGATCAGTTCTCTCAGAGAAGCACCTTTGCTTACTCTTGTGGCATTGTTATCAGCAGCACTTCTGTTGCTGCCTTTGGACAGATAATTATTATCCCTGGCTTCTTTAAGGAAAGTTGCCATATCATATGCATTCACCAGTTTCACATTGTCACTTCTCATCTGCATCCCGTAGTAGGTATCAAAAGTGATGTTCATCCTTCCTTTTTTCCCCTGTTTGGTTTCGATAATGATGACTCCGTTGGCACCTCTTGAACCGTAAATAGCTGCAGAAGCGGCATCTTTTAAAATATCGATTTTAGCAATGGAATTAGGGTCGATGGCATTGAGATTTGAACCTTCTGTCAAAGGGAGCCCGTCGACAACGATTAAAGGGTTTGATCCTGCTGTCAGTGTTCCTATCCCTCTTACCCTGATGGATGGTGAACCGCCGGGATTGGCGTTAGCCTGTGTGATCTGCACTCCGGTGGCTTTTCCTGCGATAATATCTCCGAAATTGCTGGAAGCAATGCCTTTCAACTGTTTCTCGTCGATGGATGAAATAGAACCCGAATTGTTCTTTTTGCTTTGTTTCCCATATCCGACAAGCACCACTTCATCAATTGCTTTTTCTCTTGATTTCATAGTATCCTGTACAAAATTGGCATATTCTGCCGACTGAACAGCAGATGCATTCCTAATTCTTGAAAGGGCTTTCTGGTTAAGCCTTACGGTAACCGTTTTACGATCCACATTAAAATCAAGCCCCACATTTTTCTTCAGGTAATCTAAAGATTGTGAGAAAGACTGATAATTCATCTTTGAATCATCAACCATGACTTCCTTAAGGTCTGAAACAGAATAAAAGAACTGTACCCCATGTGTTTTTGACAGTTTTTCAAAAACTTTGCTTAAAGGAGTTTTCCTTTGATTGACAGATTGTTGAAAACATTTGTTAGCGGTTGCAAAGGAAAATTGTGGTGCACACAAAAGCCCTAACAACATCATGCTAATTGTTGTTTTTTTCATAGCTTTGCTGAAATTAGTTGTTATTTGACTGATTGATATTCAATGCATCGGTAACCCCCATTACCGTTGCATTATTTTTTTAGGATAATTTGATTCTCTGTATTTTTCTCAATAGTAAGATTAAATGGAAAACTTACCGTCCGAAGTACCTTATCGAGATTTCCGGTAATATCTCCATCAATAATATTATTTTTAAATTCCTGCGGATATTCGATCCTGATGTTATAAGTTTCTTCAAGTTGCGTAACGGCTTCACTAAATTTCAGATCATTAAAATCAAACTTCTTTTCAACATCCTCATCACAGAAATGTTTTTCGATTCCGTTTTTGTCCGCCAGCCATGTTTCTTTCGGTAAGAGGAAGGTAGAATGACCTTTATAATCAACTTTTACTTTTCCTTCCTTCAGATAGACTTTATTATTTTCTTTCTGATCCAAAATAAACTGTGTTCCAAGTACCTGAACTTTAAATCCTCCTGCATTTACGATAAATGGAAGGTTTTTATTTTTAGCCACACTGAAATATGCTTTTCCCGTAAAAGAGACGGATCTGGTTTTTGATCCGAAATCTCCCGCTAAGATCAATTTACTTTGAGGTTCCAGAATAATGGTACTTCCATCATACAAAACAAATTCTTTTTTTATATCTGAAGTGGTAAAGACCAATTCCCTCCTGTTGGTAAAAGCATTTCCGTTTTCAAAAAAATACAATCCCATAATGGCAAAAAGCGGAATAAGAACTGCGGCAACCGATAAAAATTTCCTGCTTTTTTTTCTAAACTGAATTTTCCGCTCCAGACCGTTCCAGATCCTCTCATCTGAAGAACTTTTCATTGTGCGGTTTTCTTTCTTTACCGACTTCCATTGATTTTCAAAATCCATATTCTTTGATCTATACTCATGAATACGCAGGAAAGATAAAATCGTCAACCACTTTTTATTGTATTTAATGATTTGTTCATATTCATTCACATTGGGTTAAAATATGATAAAACTTTGCGTTTATAAAAAATGTGCAATTTCTTTAAGAACTATATTAGGATTTTTCTATGTTTAGATTCCTCCGGAAATCGAAGATTCGATGAAATCAAAGATAAACTGTGTGCTGAGAGTTGAGTATGTTTAGTGAATACTTG